>CALKHC010000123.1 GCA_938091425.1 uncultured Luminiphilus sp.
CGCTCACTGTTGGTGACCGCAGAAAAAGATCCCCTCAGGGATGATGGCAGACGCTTAGCGAATGCCCTGCAGCGCGCAGGCGTGACCGTGCAACACGAGCACTTCTCTCAAGAGGCGCACGGCTTTCCGTGTTCGGAGGGACCCACCCCTGGGCACGAACGCTTTATGTCGCTGACCAAGGCCTGGATCGAGGCCATCAGCGCGCGGTAATTTGCTCCAGCGTGTCCATGATCTCTGCCTTGGTGAGCAAACGCGGCGAGACGTAGCCGTCGCTTTCATCCATCGCAGCATGGGCGATGACTGTCCAATCGGCTGGCTGGATCCGCGGGTCAGTCTCGGCAATGCCGACTTTGGCGATCAGATCCTGCACTGCCTCGACAAACGCCTGCGCCCGCGCCGCGGGTGAGGCGGCATCAGACACATTGGTCACAACAGCGAGTTCGGCCAGCGCGGTCTCCGCCTCAGCGAGACAGGCTTTGAGAACATGCGGTAACGCCAAGGCATTCGCTTGGCCGTGGGGAATGCCGTAACGCGCGCCCAGCTGGTGTGCAATCGCATGGACATTACCCACGCCAACCTGATTGATCGCGATACCCGCATGGTAAGCCGCCACCGCCATGCCCTGTCGGGCCTCCACATCTTCGGGATGCTGCACCGCTCGATCGAGCCACCGAAAAACCCCCTGAATGGCGAGTCGCCCGTTCTCCTTTCGGGTGCCACGGTCCCAAATGCAGATGTACGCCTCGATGCCGTGGGTCAGCGCGTCGATACCCGTTGCCGCCGTGACAGGTGCCGGTAAACCCAATAACAGATCAGGGTCCAACGCGACCGCCTGTGGCAGCAGGTCCTCGCCCACAATGATGTGCTTGAGCTTCTCTTCAGGGTCCTTGATGACCGCCCCCATCGTGGCCTCACTGCCGGTACCCGAGGTCGTGGGAATCGCGTAAATCGGCAGAATATCGTCGGGCACTTTATTGAGCCCAACCCATTTGTCGGGAGACTCGTCACTGGTGCGGGTGCACGCGATGATTTTCGCTGCATCCATGGAAGATCCACCCCCCACCGCCACAATCGCCGTACAACCCGCCGCACGCAACACCTCTGCACCTTCCATCACATGCGCGAACGTGGGGTCAGGATCGACGCCGGCATACCAGTGGAGATTCACCCCTGCGTCAGCGAGAGGCGCCAGAGCCCGCTCTGCCAGGCCTAGCTCCTTGAGCGCCTTGTCAGTCACCACCAAAATATCGGTGTGGCCAATGTCGACGATGCGCCGACATAGATCGGCACTGGCACCCTGCCCGACATAAGACAGGTGCACACCCGTCGCCTTGTTACCAATGAGCAACTTGATCAGCCCCAGCTTGAAACCGCGCTTGAATCGCCTAACCGGCATGGATCGCAACATGGCGATGTCTCCCAGAGATTTTCTTGTTGCAGTAGTCTATCTTCACCGCTCCAAGGACGACAGTCCGAGATCCACCACAGGGAAAGGCGCGCTATGGAGAGACATTACATCCACTTCGAGACACCGGAGCTGGCAACAGTAGTCAGAGATACGCCTCCCACGCCCGGTCCTGAGGAAGTGTTAATCGCCGTGGAACATGCCGGTATCAACCGCGCCGACTTGCTGCAGCGCCTCGGACTCTATCCGCCACCCGAGGATGCGTCTCCAATACCGGGACTGGAAGTCGCAGGGCAGATTGTCGCGCTCGGCGAGAGATGCTCGACACTGCAGGTTGGCGATCGGGTGTGCGCGCTGACCCATGGCGGTGGCTATGCTTCTCATGCCATCGCCCGCGGGGACCACTGCCTCGCCCTGCCCGATAGCCTCTCCACTGAACAGGGCGCTGCGTTGCCCGAGGCGCTGTTAACCGTGTGGTACAACGTCATGGGTCGGGGTCAACTGTCAGCGGGAGAGACAGTGTTGATCCACGGGGGCAGCAGCGGCATCGGCTCGATCGGCGTCCAGATGGCCACAGCCCTGGGCGCTAACGTGATTTCCACCGCAGGCTCGGCAGCGCGGTGTGACGCGGTCACAGCGCTCGGTGCGTCTTTTGTCGCGAATCATCGCGAGGGCAACCTCACCGAACAGTTCACTGACGCGGGCTACGGCGGACAAGTCGACGTCATTCTAGACATTGCAGGAGGCGACCTCATGCAAGCCAACTTGGATCTCGCCGCACCCGACGGTCGCATCGTCTGTATTGGTGTGATGCGCGGCATGCAAAGCGAGATCAATCTCGCCACGCTCTTTATGAAGCGGCTCACCCTGACAGGCAGTACGCTCCGGAGACTCGACACAGCGGAGCGCGCGCGCTGCTTCGCGGCGATTCACGAACATATATGGCCACAGGTCATCTCGGGAGAGATTCGGCCCATTGTCGACTCGGTTTACCCCCTGACTGAGGTGCTAGCGGCTCACGAACATATGCGCTTGGGGACACATTTTGGTAAGTTGGTGCTGGAATGCCGGTCGGGTTGAGCGTTCACCCAAGTCGGCAAGATGACTCAACCCGCGGCATACCATTCAGGCCGCTGATCAATCAGGAAACGTCTCTCGATGCGTTCACCGTTAGCTGACTCTCTTCCTCACTCCCTGCTAGCGGGGGTTTTGGTCTTGCCACTCATATTTGCCGGATGTGGTGGTGAGAGTGTGGCCGAGGTTCAGGAGCCTTTAGCTTCGGCATCTGCGCCGCCCGAGTTCACGATCTCTGAGCCACTGACCCTGCCGCCAGACGCGATTCTGGCGAGCGTCGATACGGCATCCAGTAACGCTGCAGCCGATGATGCGGCGGCCGGTCTGAAACGCTTCGGGGTAATGCCACATTTTGGTGACCTCGACACTATGGTCAAGCGCCGCACCATGCGCGTGCTGACCGTGTATGGACCGGGTCGCTACTTCCTCGAGGACGGACCCCGCGGAACCGTTCAGGAATACGCCGACAAGCTACAAAAAGTCATCAATGAAGCCTTCAAAACTGGCTTGCTGACTGTGCAGGTCGCTGTCATCCCGGTGGCACGCGATCAACTATTCCCTGCTCTACAGGCCGGCTACGGCGATATCGTGATGGCGGGCACCACCGTGACCGACAATCGGCAAGCGGAAGTCGACTTCACCAATCCGGTGAGCAAGCCCCTCAAGGAAATACTCATTACCGGCCCAAGCGCACCGCGTCTCGGATCGCTGGCTGATCTATCAGGCAAAACCGTGTACCTGCGCCTCTCAAGCAGTTATGCGGAAAGCGTCCGAGCACTCAACCAAGAGCTGGTTGAGCAGGGTCAAGCACCGATTCGCATTGAGGCAGTTGATGAATCACTGGAAGATGAAGACCTGATCGAAATGGTCGACACCGGCCTGCTGCCCTGGGCGGTGGTCGATGACTACAAGCCGCAAATGTGGCGCGAAGTCTTCACCCGCATCACGGTGCGGGACGATCTGGTGCTGCGCGAGGGCGCGCGGCTCGCCTGGGCCATACGGCCAGATAGTCCGCAGCTCAAAGCCTTTTTGAATAACTTCCTAAAGGACAATCGCGAAGGCACGCTGTTCGGCAACATCATTCGCAACCGCTATATCCGGGATTTTGACTGGACGGAAAATGCCGTGGGCGCCGAGGAGCTAAGTCGCTACCGCAAGCTGTCAGCGCTGTTTCGAAAATATGGCACCGATTACGGTATGGACCCGACCTTGCTGGCGGCTCAAGGCTTTCAGGAGTCGCGGCTCGACCAGAGCGTGCGGAGCCACGTGGGTGCTGTCGGGGTCATGCAATTGCTGCCGAGCACGGCTGAAGACAAAAATGTCGCCATCCCCAATATCGACGAACTTGAGCCCAATATTGAGGCCGGCGCGAAATATATGGCGTTTTTGAAAGAGCGTTATTTCAGCGGCCCCGAGCTCGACGAGCTCAATGGCTCACTGCTGGCACTGGCCTCCTATAACGCGGGGCCCGGGCGGATTCGCCGGCTGCGGCGTGAAGCGGGAGAGCGGGGCTATGACCCCAACCTGTGGTTCGATAATGTCGAGGTGATCGTAGCGGAGCAGGTAGGGCGCGAGACGGTGCAGTACGTCTCCAATATCTTTAAGTACTACCTGACCTATCGTTGGATCAACACTGCCGATGCAGAGCGCGCCGCAGCCCGACGGGCGACGGGCATGGAAGACGCGCCCTGATTCAGCCCGAGCGTTACAGTTAGCGCCAGTCACTTAGCGCCAATCAGCCGCTCTGTTTCCTCACACCATTGCAGGCGCCCCACCTCGGCGTAGCGCCGCCGCACGCCCGGAGTTGAACCTACTTATGGTTCTATACAGAAACTACATGCTTTAGATAGCAACTTAGCTATATTTCAAGAAAACAAAGTGAGTAGAGCTTTAATAGACAAAGATGCTATTTATTCTGCTGAAGGAGAC
>CALKHC010000124.1 GCA_938091425.1 uncultured Luminiphilus sp.
AAATTCTGCGCGCGCTTCATATTCTTGAGCCATCGCGCCCATCGTGAAAAACATTAAGCCAGCCAGTAACAGCCTCATAACATCCCCTTTTTGTTTATTGTTGCAGTAGCCCGCCAACGCGGCGAACGACATGAAAAAAAAGCCCCGCTCTATACGGGGCCTGATTATGGCATGCGCCACATCGCGTTTAGTCTGAACCCCCAACCGGCGTCGCATGATAAATGCGCGCGTTGTCACAGGTGTAGAGATTGTCGTCACCATAAATGTTGTAGTAGGTGTCGCCTGTGCCTTCGATCTCGCGGAACTGATCTAGTGCCGCGCCGCGCTGTTCAAGTGACTCGGTGATCCACACGGCATAAAAATCCATTTTTGAATCCCTGGCCGTGCCGGGACCTGCGCCCCAACGATAAACTCCACCGGGCAAATTATTTTCAGTCATGAAGTCGGCCCAGGCTTGGTCAGCCTTGGCGATCTGACCCCAGCTCACGCCCTCGTTGGCGGTGCAGGATCTCAACTGCACGATGCCACCTTCGCCAGCCCTTTCATAGGCCCTTACGGCGCGACTAGCTGAGAGCGTGTGTGCGCCACAGTCCACAACACTGTTGAACTCATCAATAAGATCACCGCCTTCGCTCATCCACTGGTCAGCGATAGCGCCCAACTGAGCAGAAGTCGGCGAAAAACCTAACCAAACCGCTTCGGGAACTTCTTCAAAAGTCGCAAAGACCGGTGTTAGCACGTAAGCGCTATAAGGCGCGGGATGATTCTTTGAGGCCCACTTGTCCCATTTGGCCGCCACCGCCATCAGGTCACCGTACCCTTTCCCTTCAACGTAATTGCAAGCCCAGCTCTCCATTGCGGCTCGCTCTTGAGCCTGACTAGCCCCCGAAACAGACACGGCCAACAGTACTGAGGCCGCCAAAGCTAATTGACGATACAACATGATCTACTCTCCCAAAGAGTGATTGATGCCAATCCGTGGCAGAGTGACGGGCGGCAAGTCTATTCACCTCCCCTTTCCTTCATTCCAGAAAATAATACCGCGACGCGCTCACACACTTCGAGAGCTTTTCTAAAAAATATCAGCAACCTGGTGCTGCATTGGTGCACTAAGGTGTATCGCCGACGCAACACCGAGCTAAGCCCTAGTTTGATCACCCTTGGACTTATGGACTCGCAGCGGGGTAGCGTATTTCGAGTGGCGGGCACTGAGCGGGCTGGGGCGGCACCGGCCTTGGCGTCAGGTCACCAACAAGCTCGAGAAAGACACCGTCGGGATCAATCGCATGAACGATACCCCCTGTATCGGTGTCAGTGCCTGAGCAACACGGTGCAACCTCTGACAGGAACGGCACACCTTGCGCCTGGAGAATGGCCACAGCCCGCTCTACGTCAGGCACGGTGAGCGCAAGGCGATTGATGCCCTTGTGATTAATCGGCGGCGGATAGGCGGGTTCGGGGTCAAAAGGCGTTATCCACTGTAGGAGCCGCAGGCGATGACGGTCGCCGCGATCAAGCGCCACGTCAGCGCCGCGATACGTGACGGGTTGGTCGAAGCCCCAGGCCGCAGACTCCTCCTTAGTGAGCGTTTGCTCGTTAATCCAGCGCACGTTGGTGTAACCGAAGCGACGGTAAAACTCGACCGAAGCCTCCACATCACTGACGTTGATGCCGATATAGGGCATACCCATGATCTGAGTCTGCTCGCCATTTTTAGCGGGCCTCAGAATCGGACTCTCCTCAAGCTTGAGGTAGATCCCGTCAGGATCTTGCATAAAAACGAAGCGGTTACCAGGCACACCATAAGGCTCACTTAAAAACGGCACACCCTGACTTCTGAGCAGTGCGTAATCGAACATCAAGTCCCCGGTCATTAGCGTGGCGTAGGCCATTCCCAGGTGATTGGGCTTGGCATAGGGTGGCTCCGGATTGAAAGGAACGCGCCACTGCAGCAAGTCGATTCCGGTTGTGTTTTCGGCCCCGGGAAAGAGCAAGACCTCTCCCTTTGCCAGCTCGTACTGGCAGAGGTCGAACATGCCAAGCGCACGAGCCATCGCGTGGGTGTTGGTGAGCGGAAAACCCGTGATGCCCTGCGTAAAGCCTAGGCGCCGGTAAAAGTCACGCGTGCTGCCGAAGTCCTCGGTGTGGATAGCGAAATGGAAGCGGGCCCAGAGGCCAATGTCGGTGTCAGATTCAAACGCGATTTCCGGCGTTTGCACGGTTGCTTGAAGCTCGTAGTCCTCGCCCCGTGCATTGAGTGCTGAAATAAGTACCGCGGCGGCAAGACAAGCCGTCGTGAAATTAAAGGGCATGGAATCAAAATTTAGCGTGCTCAATTGGCTCCCCTCGACTGGCGACATTCGCCCCGAGCGATGCATCGTTGTCACTCACAGAGCGGGCTTGAGCATACCCGAAAAGAGGTCCGCACACCGAGACAACGGCGCCTTAAAAGCCATCCGTGGTGGGCCTTCCGTGGCTTTGTCATCCATGACTGACCATTAGAGCGCCGACGAGCCCATGGGTTCAGCGCATCGATGGGTAGTATTTCGCAGGCAGCACAAACCTAGGGGGATACACTCCACGAGATCGGCCGCAAAGACACCGCTGTTAAAGCAATTAAATCAGAGGTTTAACGCTGAAACCCCGACAGACTGTCAAAATATTCGACCTCAAGCCCATTTTCGGCCGCAAACGCCTTATAAGCGTCTGAGACGTCTCCATAGATACAAAGCCGCCCGCCCGACGTCAGCGCCGCGATCTCGTCGGCAAAATGCGTGATAAAACGCGTGTCATGAAAAAGCATGGCGTCACTGTGCGCATAGCCCTCGATGAACGTGAGTACCTGTGCGTCTTCGCGCACAAACACCCGGTAGAGCACGGTATCGGGCTCGCCCTCTTGATTGAACTCAACCATGCGGGATACCAGCTCCCGCACAGCCTCTTCCTGCCCCGGCTTGATGGATGCCTCAAAAGAAACCAGAACCGGCAACGCGGGCTCAACATCGATACTATGCTTGCCCGTTTGAGGATGTCCCCAATCGACCTCGTCCCCGAAGGGGCTGACATCCGGATCCTGAGCCAAAGAAAAAGGGACCAGCAGGCTCCACATGATGAGACCTGCTGTAACGCGGGAGAGGCTATTCATAAGTACCCTCGGGTCAAGCGCCTAACCCAGACACCATAACGACCTACCCAGGAAATGGAAATCAATGGCCGCCAATGAGGGGCGCCCGACGACGCTCATCCCGCGCCCTCACGCACACCAAGTCGATCTCACCCATAGAGGGATGAGTCGCAGTACCCCAACGGATGAACTGATTGAGACCGCAGAATCTGTCTGCGATCAAGTAGGGGTGACGGTGATCATACTCGGTGTAAGCGAACGAAACTCTGATCACCGTGCCGGCAGGCACCTTGGCGATCACGCCGCTCGCAGCCAAGTGATCACCGAAGGCTCCCTCGGGGATAACGATGTGAACGGCAGTCTCGGCTAAAACCCTTACCGAGCTGGCCATGCTAAGCAAAAAGATTGTGAACAACCATTTCAATGCGATTGCCCCAATAAGTGCCACGATTTTAGTTACGAGTCCGACACGGAAGCAGACCACCATCGCGTCGCTTAGCGGCCATTACCTGCTAATCGCGTGTCTTACACGCCCCGACCGAAAGAGCGTGATCCGACTCCACTTGCTGCGATTGGGGACATGCTGGTCATGAACCCCCAGAAAGAGCGCGCTCTTGTCTCTAATCTGGTAAGTTTGATGTGAGATTCCTGCGGAGAGTCACGATGGCAAGGTCATTTCAGTGTTACTGCGGCGCACTTGCAACCATCGCCCTGGGCTTTATGAGTCAGCCTCAGGCGGGCGTATGGAACGAAGGGAACTGGGGGCAGATGTATTGGGGCTCTAATCCTGAAAGTAAACCCACTGTCGCCCCCACGGTCACTGCGCAAGGCGATGGCACGGACATTACCTTCACGCTCACCAATCTGTTAACCGGGGAACAAGTTGGCTGGTCAGCCGTCACCGAATTCGTGGTGACCTGTGGCGACCTGCCCCCAGTG
>CALKHC010000125.1 GCA_938091425.1 uncultured Luminiphilus sp.
GACATCTGTCGGTACCGCGCGGCTGATGCGACTCCTCGATTGCAACGACGCGTCACTGCGCCTGTGGAACGATGGCGACGCGTTTTGGTCACCCGGCGTCGTGTGGCTGAGCGGTGACCGCTATCAGTTTGGCGAGCCGGCCTGGGAACAAGCCCGCCGCGCCCCCAGGGAAATCAGTAACCGCTACTGGCATCGGCTTTCAACGCAGCCGCTGAGCCCGGCGCTGGGGCCCGCGCGACACACCGCCGACCTCGTACACGCCCACCTTGAAACGCTGCTCAATGGCATGAGCGGCGATATCACGCTGGCGATTCCCGGGGCGATGGAGTCCGGGCAGTTATCGCTGTTGCTTGGCATCTTGCAGACCCTGCCCGTGACCGCCAGTAGCGTTGTGCACCGCAGCGCGCTAGTGGGGGCCGCCGCGGGGCAATCCTGTGCCCACGTCGAACTACAATTGCATCAGGCCAGCATTACGGCCGTGACCGTTGAGAGTGGCATCGCCCGGGCGGGCGAGACCCAACTGCTACCGGGTCACGGGTTGCTAGGTCTAATGGACGACATTGCAGAGCGGATTGGAGAGCAGTTTGTGACCCAAACACGCTTCGACCCGCAACGACGCGCCGAGACCGAACAAGCACTGTATTTACAACTGCCAGACCTGCTTCGGTCTTTGGGCACCCAAAGCGAGGTCAGCTGCACGGTTGAGGGCCATACCGCGCGCATCTCCGCGGATGCCCTGCGTCCGGTCGGTTCGGCGTTCACTCAAGCGCTCACCCCGCTGCTACCCGCGGACACCGCACACATTGCACTGGACGCACTGCTGTCTGCACTACCCGGACTGAACTTACCTGCGCAGGCCACGACGATCGGGCCAGAGGTCATCCCCCTGATCGCTCACAGCATGGCGCCATCAAAGGGGGAACTGCTCTTCCAGCGTGAGGCGCCCTGCGGCAGTGCGGCGTCACCCGGGCATGCCCCGGCCGAACCGCAGCATTCCGCCGCCGCATCGGCGCAGGCCGAGACAGAGCAGGAATCGCTGGAGACGGGCCAAACGCCTGGCTCCGCAACCCACTCTCTCACGGGCGGACATGCCGTGCCGCTCAACCCGGGTAAGCACATCGCCGACGGGGTGAGCGTGGCGGAGTCCGGGGCCATCGACATTACGCCCGGCACCCCTGCCGAACTGAATGATCAACCTGTTAAAGGGCGAGTCGCGGTCAATGCCGGCGATAGACTGTGTGCCGGCGGGGTCGAGGTGCGCTTCATCACCGTGGAACCCTGAGTTGTGGCCAGACGCAAGCGACAGTCCTCCACGTTTAACCTCAGCTTCCTCGACATCATGTCCTGCGGGTTCGGCGCGGTGGTGCTCGTATTCCTGATTATCGATCACTCCCTTGAGGTCGAGATCCGCACGGTGAATGCTGAGGTACTGTCTGAAGTCGAATTACTCGAGGAAGACATTCGCGAGGGAGAAGCGGGGCTGGTGCGCCTGCGGAACGCTCTAGACGAAGCCGATCTGAACATTGTGGAAGCGGATGGTCTGGCCCGGCGGATCACCGAGGAGCTCGACGAATACGAAGCACTCATTGCGTCGATAGAAGAATCCGGCGTCAGTGACAGTGATGCCATTGCCAAGCTGCAGGCTGAAATCAACCAGCTCGAAGAGGAGATTCGCTTACTCGAAGAAGCTTCAGAGGCCGAGGCCGGTCGGAGTGCACGAGAGTTTGTCGGCGAAGGAAACCGGCAATACCTCACCGGACTCAACTTGGGTGGCCGACGCATTGCGATTATGGTGGATACCTCGGCCAGCATGCTCGCCAATCAGTTGGTGAACGTGATTCGCCTGCGCAACATGGATCCCGAGCTACAGAAGCAAGCGGATAAATGGACGCGGACGCTGGACACTGTCGACTGGCTGACCGCACAGCTACCGGTGAATGCCCAGTTTCAGGTAATGACCTTTAATACCGAGGCCAAGCCCGCACTGGCAGGCACCGAGGCCCAGTGGCTGGAGGTGGCTGATACACCCAAACTAGAGGCCATCAGTCTCGCGCTTCGCGAGCAGGTGCCCGCTGGCGGCACCAGCCTGCACAACGCCTTTGGCGCGCTGGCCTCCCTCCCCAGCCCGCCTGACAACATTTTCCTGCTGACCGATGGCCTGCCGACTCAAGGTGAACGTGCCCCTCGGGGTAGCCGGGTCAGCGGCAACGAGCGCCTCAAACATTTTCGCGAGGCGATTCGCCGCCTGCCGCCCGGCGTGCCGGTGAACACGATTCTTTTTCCGATGGAGGGTGACCCCATGGCTGCCTCAGAGTACTGGCAGCTGGCCCGCGCCTCCAACGGCAGTTTTCTATCACCCTCAATAGACTGGCCCTGAGACTCCGATATGCCCGCACGACGCGCCCCTGCTGAATTCTCACTGTCCTTTCTGGACGTGATCTGCTGTGGCTTTGGTGCCGTGATTCTATTGCTGATGATTACCAAGACCGTGCAACCACAGGTGATTGAGCAAGCCATGGTCGATGCTGAATCGGCGGTCTCCGAGTTGACCGAGCAGCTGTTTGAGATCCGTGGCGAGACCACCATTCTCAACCGCGACCTCAATGTGAAGCGCGAACAGATCTCGGAATACGAAGAGAAGATTGCAATTCTGCAGGGCACATTGGCACGCACGCGCTCGGAGTACGACGCGCTCAGCACGTCGCAAAATGCCAACGCCATCATCCGTGAACAACTGGCTATCGCCAGACAACAGCTCTCAGAAGAAGAACTCCGGCTACTGGGGCGCAACGCCGAGAAGAAGAATCAGCTGATTGGCGGTATACCGGTCGACAGCGAATACATCATCTTCATTATCGACACCTCGGGCTCAATGTTCTCCTATGCGTGGGAACGCATGCTTCAGGAAATGGAAGCGACACTGAATATCTATCCTGAAGTCAAAGGCATCCAGGTGCTCAATGACATGGGCAATTATCTGTTCAGTCGCTACCGTGGCGAATGGATACCGGATACCCCGGCCCGTCGTAGCCTGATCCTGCAGAACTTGCGCAATTGGAATGTGTTCTCCAATTCATCACCGGTAGAGGGCATCACCAATGCAGTGCGCACCTTCTACGACCCCGGCAAGAAAATTTCGATTTATGTATTCGGCGATGAATTCACCGGCGCCTCGATTCAGGAAGTGGTGCAAACCGTGGACCGTTTGAACGCAGAGGCCGCAGGTGGCGAGCGCCGCGTGCGCATCCACGCGGTGGGCTTTCCCGTACAGTTCATCAGGCCTCCCGAGCTGCAGGCGACGGGGGTACGGTTTGCTACACTGATGCGAGAACTGACCCTAAGGAATGGGGGTAGCTTCGTTGGTCTCAACGATTTTCGACCTTAATCCGTCCGGATTCGGACGATGGCTTTTGATGCTGTGCTTCACGCTGCTCGCTGCAGGGTGTTCCACCAAGCAGGTGGTGGTTGAGGGCAATTTCCCCAAACCGCTGCTTGATCCACTGCCGATTACCCTCGGCGTGATTTATCCCTCGGCCTTTGCCGAGCACGAGTTCTTTGACGAGGCTAAAGGCCGCGCAGAATCGGATTGGCTGGTCAAAACCGGCGAGGCGCAGGTTGAGTTTTGGGACATCCTTTTCGATGGCATGTTCGATGAGGTGGTGCATATCCGTGACTGGGAAACCGTTCAGCGCCGAGCAGCCGAAATCGACGGTGTGCTGATACCCGCCATCGGCGACTTGCAGTACACGATCCCGACCCACACCAACGTCAAGATCTATGAGATCTGGATGCGCTATGAATTCCGTTTGGTGGACATTGCCGCCATCCATCAACAGGAAGACGGAGCACTGAGCTTCAACCCCGATGAGCATCTCGCCGCCTGGCCCATCACAGCCTACGGCAAGACACCTACTGCCTTTCTGCAAACCGATGAGGAAGCCGTCAACCTTGCCGCAGTGGTTGCGCTTCGTGACGCGGGCGCACACTTCGTCACCTCATTCGGCGCCACGCCCGATATCGCGGTGTGGCTGGACGGTATTGCCAGACGTGAGCAGGATGCCGCTCTTTCATCGAGCGACGACGCGAGCGGTCCTCAGCCTATTGCCCAATCCTCCGAGACGTCTTCCTCCGTCGAGCGCGAACCTGATAGCGGAGGCACGCTATGAGCATGCGACGCGCGGAAAAACAGTTGGCCCGTGTGACTGGGCTGATATTGCTGGCATTAGTTTTGGGCGGGTGCGTGAATGCCACTGTGGACGAGATGACTTATAACGAGCCGGTTGCCGGCATCGGCGAATCCAGCGTGGTGATTCTCGGCAGACGCCACAAGCCGGACTACGACACCGAATTTGATTTCATTGAGTGCATTGGGGATCACATCCACAGTGGCGACCCCAGTATCGAAGTGATCAATGAAATCGCGTTTATCAACCAGTTCTACCCATGGTTCGAACCGCGCACAGCGCCGCTGCAGCCGCAAACGATCGATCAACTACTGCAACTGCCTCCCGTTGCAGCTCGCTTTGACGAGATAAAACTCGAGTACATGATCTGGATAGACGGGAACACCGAGAATACCGAGAGCACCGGATCGATGAGCTGCGGCATTGGACCGGGGGTTGCGGGCTGCTTCGGCTTTGGTACCTGGGGAACCGAATCCGAATACGAGGCCACCATTTGGGACTTCACCGACAAAGTGGAGGTGGGCCGGGTCAGCGCCCAAACCAGCGGGCAGAACTATATGCCGGCCGTGGTCGTGCCGATTCCCATTATCGCGCCGGTACAAGGCACGGCCTGCGATAGCCTCGGCGATCAGCTGCTGGAATATCTCTCGGCCCATCACTGAGTTATGAACACTCTCTACGTGCGGCCACTATCGGTACTGATACTCATAGCGCTCTTGTGGACGGGTAGCGTCGGTGCCGCCTCCACCGTCACCATCGGCGGTAAATCGGTTGAGCTGCCCGATGACATCGCGGAAGAACACCAAAAGCTCATCGATAACATTGGCATCTACGATGACCCGGAGCTCGACGCTTATGTGCGTCAGGTAGGCGAGCGCCTGCTGCGGGACTCAGGCATCACCAAACCAACCTTCAGCTTTACGCTGCTCGACTCACCCGACATCAATGCCTTTGCCCTGCCGGGCGGCCTGATTTATGTCAACCGCGGCCTGCTGGCGTATCTCGATACCGAGGCGGAGCTCGCTGGCGTATTGGCTCATGAGATTGGCCACATCACCGAGCGACACCACTCGCGGCGAAAAACCGCATCGCTCACCTCCAAGGTTGCCGCAGTGTCTGCCTATATCCTGACCGGTTCAGGTGATGTCTACGATGCGGCCAGCATGTATGGCGCCGAGATCATCTCGGGGTTTGGCCGCGATATGGAGCTGGAGGCGGACTCAGCCGGTGCAGAGTATCTCCATCAAACCGGGTACGACGTGGATTCGATGCTGTCGGTGATCGGCGTCCTCAAGGATCAGGAACAGTATCGACGAGTACAGGCCAAGGCGAGCGGCAAGCCATCGGGTACCTACCACGGCCTGTATGCCAGCCACCCGCGGAACGACCTGCGATTGCAGACGGTGATCAGGGCCGCGAACGAGCTAGACATCGACGAGATGCCCGAGAACCCTGAGATCCCCGGCGAGTACCGCCGGCAGACCGAGGGGATGGTTTACGGGGCGAGTGCTGCGGCACAGAGCGAACCGAACCGGTTCTATCACAACAAACTTAATTTCACCTTTGTCCACCCACCGGGCTGGACAGTGGGGCAGTCGAGCCGTTCGATTGTTGCCACCTCCGCGGATGACAGCCAGACCCTGACCATTGGCTTGGCGCGCATCGAGCCGGACAAGGACACCGAGAAGAGCCTCATTGCCAACGCGCAGGGGGACGTCACGGAATTCGAGGCGTTGGAGCAATATGGCCTGAACGGCTCTACCGCCTTGGCCTCAAGCGGTGAGCAGGCTGTCCGGCTCGCAGTCATTGACCACAGTTACCGCTTTCTGTTCGAGGGCGAGGCACCGGATCTTGGCGCGGCCGATGCGGGATTTCGGACCATTATCGACAGCTTCCGACCTCTGACAGGCCGAGAAAAAGTCACGGGCACAAGCCACACGTTGCACTACATTCAGGTGCCCCGTGGAGCGACCTTTGCGTCACTGGCGAGCAGCGTGAAATTACCCGATGCCGAAAATCAGCTGCGGCTGATCAACGGCTACTACCCCAGCGGCGAGCCGCGCACGGGAGATTGGGTTAAAGTCATCCGCTGACCTCTCAAGCCAAGTGGACCTGCCGTTATGGCCCGCGCTTTTCAATCCTCTCATTGGACCTTCTTACGCCTGCAAACTTTGTTGGCTACGGTCACGCTGCTAGCAGCAGTAGCGCCTGCCCGCGCCGAGCTTGTGGTGTACACAGCAGAGCTGATCCGCACCATGGAGCCTGCCCTGCCGACCGCCACCGCGGTCGCGGTGGAGGATGGCTTGATCGTTGCGGTGGGCAGCGAGGATACGCTGCAACCCCTCATCGAAGCCCGCAGTGGCCGGGTCGATCGCCAATTTGCCAATGACATTCTGCTACCGGGATTCATCGACCCCCATGTGCACCCTGCCCTGCCTGCGGTGCTCACCCAGTTCCCGTTTCTGGCGCCCGATGACTGGTCGCTGCCCACCGGGGAATTCCCAGGCGAGACCACCCCCGAGGGGTATCGCACCCGCCTGAAAGCACTGGCCGCGCAGCACGACGACCCCACCGTGCCCTTTATTACCTGGGGCTATCACCCCCTGTGGCACGGAGAGATTTGGCGCGAAGATCTGAACGAGCTGTTTGGAGAGCAACCGGTCATGCTCTGGCATCGCTCCTTCCATGAGCTGATTGGCAACGATGCCGCCTGGGCCTTGCTAGGTGTGACCGAGGCCAATGCGCAGATGGATGAAGGCACTGACTGGGCCCGGGGCCACTTTTACGAGAACGGGCTGAAGGCCGTCGTGCCGAAGCTTGGCTTCCTGTTTACGCCACAGCGCTTTGGCGGCGGCATGTTCAACTGTCTCGCCATGCTGCATCAGGCCGGTGTCACCACTGCCCTCGATATGGGCACCGGCATCTACGGCAACCCCGTCGGCGAGATTGCCGGCGTGCGCGCCGCAGCTAACGCCTACCCGGTACCGGTGCGACTCATCCTGACGCCCATCATTGTCGACTTTTTGACCCGCGATAAAACGCCTGAGGAGGCACTGGCAGAGATTCTCGATTGGCAGACCGGTAACGACGACCGCGTGATGGTGGGCAATCACTTCAAACTGATGATCGACGGCGCGATTTTCTCAGGACTCGCTCAGATGGGCCCGCCCGGCTATCTCGATGGTCATGAGGGTGTCTGGATGGTGCCGGAGCCCGCACTGCGCGCCTATGGAGAAGTGTTTTGGCGCGCCGGATTTCAGCTCCACGCCCACGCTAACGGCGATGCGGCCGTGGATCGATTTTTGAGGCTGATTGAGGGGCTGCAGCAGGACTTCCCGCGCCCGGATCATCGCTCCACCATTGAGCACCTGGCCTACAGCACCGAGCAACAGAGCGCGCAACTGGCCAAGCTGGGCGCTCAAGCGTCGGTGAATCCCTACTACCATTACATTCTTTCCGAGGCCTACTCGGAGGATTGGCTCGGCCCCGATCGCGCGGCACAGATGACCCGCCTCGGGTCGCTTGAGCGCAACGGCGTGCCGCTAACGCTTCACTCGGACGC
>CALKHC010000126.1 GCA_938091425.1 uncultured Luminiphilus sp.
GAGCAGAAGCAACTTCATTAAACCGGGACGTTACAACTCCAAAAAGGCTGCTGAACTGGGAGTGTCGCCCACCGAATTTGTGTGATCGAACACGTCAGGTTCGGTAGGCGGTAAGAATTGCCCGACGCGGTGCTGGGAAGCCTTCGATCGTAAGATTAGGATCGTCGGGGTCCAGAAACTCCTCGAGTGAGTGAAACGTCATCCAGGGCGTGCGTCGCTGCTCTGCTAGAGAGGTGACACCCACATCGACGATCTCGATCTCGCTAAAACCCGCCTGATTGAGCCACCGCGCGGTGAGGCCGGGACTCGGCAATTGCCACACATTGCCCATGCGCGCATAGCGCCCATTGGGTTCCAGCAGTGCGTCATCATCGCCTTCGATCACGAGCGTCTCCAGTACTAGTTGCCCTCCGGGGGCCAGTTTATGTTTCAAGCTCATTAGGTGCGCCATCGGGTCCCGCCGGTGATACAGCACGCCCATAGAAAACGCCGTATCGAATACGGGCAGGTGCTCAGGCATCGCTTCCAGTGTCATGGGTAAGACGTGGATGCCCGGTTGTCGAAGGTAGTGTTGGACGGCTTTGAACTGCAGGATGAACAGTGGCGTGGGGTCGATACCGATAACCTCCGCCGCTCCGGTGCCCAACATGCGCCAGCAGTGATAGCCGTTGCCGGAGCCTACGTCGAGCACCCGGCGGCCATCAAGCGGCGCAATCGCTCCCTCTAGACGATCCCATTTCCAGTCGGACCGCCACTCGGTATCAACATGGAGACCACAGAGCTCAAAAGGCCCTTTCCGCCAGGGGTGGAGGCCCATCAGGGCACTGTGCAAGGCGTCCATCGTTTCGGCCGGCGCGGCGCCCGATAAGCCCACGCGCGCGGTTGTCAGCTGTATATCAGCGCTCGGGAGCGGTGGCAGAGCGCCGAGGGCGTCCCGCCAGCGAGGGAGATCACCGTAGCGGGCCGGCGACAAACCCGTGTTGAACTGCTCGGGTAACAGCGCCAGCCACTCTTTAAGGGCCCCCTCTTGCCAGCGTGCGCTCAGGGCCTCCCAGTCGCTGACGAGTTCGGGGGGCAGTGCGTGTTCGGGTGGGAAAGGGGGTGTCATGCGATGGCGATGAGCGAGCCAAAGTTCAGGCACTGGAACCAGACGTCGCAACGGCTGAACCCGACGGCGTTGAGGCGTGCGACATGCGCCTCCCGCGTCTCGGGCACCAGCACATCTTCCAGCGCTTGCCGTTTCTGGGCGATCTCGAGGTCGCTGTAACCTTGTTGGCGCTTGAAATCGTGATGCAGGTCAATGAGATATTCATTCAGACGCGGGTCGGGCAGGGTGAGTTTTTCCGACAGGATCAGTACGTCACCCGGCATCATCGCCTCACGAATCCGCTTCAGAAGTCCCTCGCGCTCCTCAATGGGGATGAACTGGAGCGTGTAGTTCATGATCACTACGCTGGCATTATCGAGCGGGGTATCGAGCGCGTCCGCATGTAGGAGTTCAATGCGGCTGGCCTCCTGGAATTGGGCAAGATGATTGCTCGCCTGCTCCAGCATCGACTCGGAATTATCGATACCAATCAGTTCGCATCGCTCACAGGCGGGTTCGCGCGCTACTGACAAGAGCGATGCGCCCCACGAGCACCCCAAATCATAAATCCGCGAACCCGGCCGGGCATGCTGTGCAGCGAGGGTGCCGGTCATGCCCACAACTGTAGCGTAGCCCGGCACGGAACGATTGATCATATCCGGGAAGACCGAGGCGACAGACGCGTCAAAACGGAACAGTCCCGGGTCAGACAGGGGCGACGCGAACAGCTCGTCACGACCCCCTGATCGCGTGGCAGATGCGCGGTCGCTAGCCGTCGACCGCTTGATGTCGGCGTTTGGCGAAGCGTCGGGCGGGGCATTTTGGGTCATAACGAGCTGGGGCGACCAAAGGTGAAAGGGGCAGGATAACAGGGCTTGTGGGGCCCTCGGTTCCTCGCGCATACTTTCGCGCTCTGCTTGATCTGATAATCCCGAGTTTTCGCCATGTTTGACTCTCTGCCTGTGCTCCCGCCCGATTCTATTCTCGGCTTGGCAGCCGCCTGTCGCGCTGACCCCAACCCCGACAAGGTGGACCTCACAGTGGGCGTTTACATGGATGAAACCGGTCTGTGCCCCGTATTTGAGGCGGTGCAGCAAGCGCAGCAGGCGCTGGTGAGCGAAGAACAGACCAAAGTCTACATGCCGCCGCAAGGAGATCCTGATTATCTGACCGGGGTCCGCTCACTGATATTTGGTGAAGCGGGAATGGCGGCTCTAGGTGATCGCACGTCAGCCGTACAGACCCCCGGGGGTTGCGGCGCCGTGAGGCTCGGTGCCGAGGTGCTTCACGCTGCGGCACCGGGTGCAACGGTATGGGTCAGCGATCCGACCTGGCCGGTGCATATTCCATTGATGGGCTCGGTGGGGCTGCAATTTAAAACCTATCGTTACTACTCACCTGAGATGAAAGGCCTAGATTTCGAGGCCATGTTGGCGGACCTCGAGGCGGCGCAGGCTGGTGACGTGGTGCTCTTACACGGCTGTTGTCATAACCCCAGTGGTGTCGATCCGACGCTCGAACAATGGGGTGTGTTGGCCGAGTTGATGTCGGAGCGACAGCTACTGCCCATGATCGACTTTGCCTATCAGGGTATGGGAGCCGGTCTTGATGAGGACGCCGCGGGCATCCGTGCGGTGCTTGAGCGCGTGCCCGAGATGATCATCGCGGTCTCTTCCTCCAAAAATATTGGCCTGTACCGTGAGCGTGCTGGTGCCGTGGTATTCGTGGGCGGCGATGCCCGCGCGGCTGAAGCGATGGCGAGTCAGGCCGTCTCGGCGGCCCGCCGTGTGTACTCCATGCCACCCGCGCACGGGGCGCTGTTGGCGGGGCGGGTGCTGTCCTCACCGGCGCTGCGATCAGCGTGGGAGGCCGAACTGGGCCAAATCTGCCAGCGCATTAACGACCTTCGAGGGCAATTGCGTGATGCCCTGACCACGGCTACCGAGCGAGACTTTGGCTTTATCGGCACAGAGCACGGGATGTTCTCTTTTCTGGGGCTCAGCGTTGAGCAAGCCCAGCGACTGAGAGAAGAACAGTCGGTGTACATGCTGGACTCGTCCCGCATTAACATTGCCGGGCTCAATGCCAACAATCTTGGCCGCGTGGTCGAGGCGGTCGCCTCGGTACTTTGACCCGTTAATCTGACTCGTTGCTTTGAGCAGTGCCGCCGCGCTCATCCCTCCAGTTCGACCAGGCGCTCTAATGCGCGATCAAGCGCTTGCTCGGATTCGGTGACGGCGGTTAGCGTGGCCGCGACGGCTTCGGGAGACTGCTCGTAAAATCCGGGCTGACCAATTATCTCCAGCAATTCCGCGTGGCGCGCCTCGAGTGCCTCTATTTCAGACGGTAGCGTGTCCAGCTCTCGTTGATCCTTGTAACTCAGCTTGGTTTTTTTCTTGAGTGATGCGTGATCGCCCTCGGGGTGCGATATCGGTGTTTGCGATGCCTGTGCTTTGGTGGCAGGCGCCGTTGTTATCGGAGGAGCGGCAGAAGAGGCGACGGGAGCGCCGCTGATAGGTGTAAGTTGCCCACCGCGGGCTTCCCAATCTGAATAGCTTCCGGCTTGCTCCTCTATTTCTCCATCGCCTTTCATTACCAGCAGGCTCATGACCACCTTGTCGAGAAAGTGGCGATCGTGGCTGACCAAAATGATAGTGCCCTTGAACTCCAGCAGGATTTCCTCCAGCAGTTCCAGTGTCTCGATATCGAGGTCGTTGGTGGGTTCGTCGAGGATGAGCAGATTGGCAGGCCGAGTGAACAACCGCGCCAAAATTGCGCGGTTGATCTCGCCGCCGGATAAGGCCTTGACGGGTGTCCGGATGCGATCAGGGGCGAACAGGAAATCGCCGAGGTAGCTGATCGCGTGCCGGCGTTGGCCGTTGATCTCGATGAACTGTTGCCCGCCGCACACGTTGTCGATCAGGTCCTTGTTGGGGTCGAGTTCGCCGCGCAATTGATCAGAGTAGGCAATCTCAAGCTGGGTCCCGAGTAAAACATCACCCTCGTCCGGCGCGAGTTCACCGAGCAGCAGCTTGATCACAGTGGTTTTGCCAACGCCGTTGCTGCCAACGATGCCCACCCGATCGCCTCGCTGAATAATGGTGGAGAAGTCGTTCACCACCGTCTCGTTGCCGTAACGGAAGGCAATGCTCCGCGCTTCGGCAACGCGGCGTCCCGAACGGTTGGCTTCCTCTAGCGTGAAGCTGCCCTTACCCTGCGCCACGCGGCGTTGCGAGCGTTCTTCACGCATGGCCTTGAGCGCCCTGACCCGGCCCTCATTCCGCGTGCGCCGGGCCTTAATACCCTGTCGGATCCACGTTTCTTCCTCCGCCAGCTTTTTATCAAAGAGCGCGTCTGCTCGCGCCTCGGCCTCCGCTTGCTGCTCTCTCAACACCAGAAATTTTGTGTAGTCCGCCTGCCATAGTGACAAATGGCCTCTATCAAGTTCGCCAATGCGATTGCAGACGCGCTGCAGAAAACGCCGGTCATGGGTAATGAGAACGATAGCGCCCTCAAAGGTAGTGACTTGCTGTTCCAACCAATCGATCGAGGGGATGTCGAGGTGGTTGGTCGGTTCGTCCAGCAGCAGCACGTCGGGCTCTGTTACCAATGCCCGCGCCAGTGCCGCGCGCCGTCGCCACCCGCCCGATAAGGTCGCCAACAGGTTATCTGGATTCAGATCCAACTGTTGCATTACCCTCTCGATACGTTGCTCCATGGTCCAGCCGTCTAAATGCTCCAACTCGGCCTGAATCTGGCTCAGTTCTTCCAACGCGTCCGCCGAGCCATCTGTGGTGAGGGCGTGGTAGCGGGAGAGCAGGGCGCCAGTCTCCGCCAGCCCCGTGGCCACGTAATCAAAAACAGTGATATCGAGATGCTCGGGCAGCGATTGCTCAAGACGCGCGATCGTGATGTTCGGGTCCACCCAACGCTCACCGTCCTCCGGGGCAAGTTCGCCCGACAGTATGCGCATGAGGGTCGATTTGCCCGCGCCGTTTCGGCCCAGAAGCCCCAGCCGCTCGCCCTTGCCTAATGTCAGGCTGACCTTGTCCAGCAACATCTGGGTACCGATGCTGAACTCGATCTGATCGAGGCGAATGTAGGGCATGGAGGTTCTCCTGAAGGCGAGCAGTGTAGGACAGAAAACAACCTTTGCGCGGATTTGGGTAGAATGGCTTGACTGGGGGACAACACCATGACGACGGCGACAATAGACGCGCAGACTGATGCGCGCTGGATAGCACTGTGGTTGGCGGTCTGCGCGGCCACTATTTTGGGCATGATTCTACTCGGCGGGGTGACTCGACTCACGGAGTCTGGTCTGTCGATGGTCGACTGGCGGCCGATCATGGGGGTGATACCGCCGCTGACTGAAGCGCAGTGGCTAGCTACCTTCGCCGAGTATCAGCAATACCCTGAGTACCAAAAAATAAATCAGGGTATGGATCTCGCCGGGTTCAAGCAGATTTTCTGGTTCGAGTACCTACACCGCGTGCTGGGTCGGCTCATTGGTCTCATGTATTTCGTGCCTTTGGTGATCTTTGCGTTGCGCAAGATGATTGCGCCACAACTGTTACCCATTTTGATTCTTTTGCTGCTTTTGGGTGCTGCCCAGGGCTTGCTTGGTTGGTACATGGTAAAGAGCGGCCTTGTTGATAGGCCCTCAGTTTCCCAATACCGGCTGACTGCCCATCTGGGTGTCGCAGTTGCGATTTATGCGCTGATGATGTGGCTGGTATTGCGTGTCAGTGCGGGCCTCTCACCGGCGCTGAAAAAGATCAGCGGCTGGGGCTGGGTGTTGGTTTTGGGGGTCTACACGCTGATATTGTCGGGCGGATTCATGGCGGGCACTGATGCAGGTTTCGCCTACCCTACCTGGCCAATGATGGGCGAGACGTTTGTACCCATGGGTTATTACGCTGAGGGCTGGCAGGCTACTTTCGAAGGGGTTGCCACCATTCACTTCAACCACCGCATGCTCGCCTATGCAATGGCGATTCTCGTGCTGGTGTTGAGCGTGCAGTCGTTACGCACGAGTGATCATATCGGTGTCAGACGCGGTGCCTGGCTCATGCTGTTAGCGCTGACATTCCAGTTGGCGCTGGGTATTGGCACGGTACTGACGCAGGTGGCGATTCCTATGGCAGCCGCCCATCAGGTCGGTGCAGTGCTGCTACTGACTGCGGTGCTCTACTGGATACACGCCCAGACTGACCAAAAGCTGGTACTCTCCGTTTAGTAAAGAGTGAGACGGACCTCAGAGGTGCAGCTTTTGCCTTGGTAGCCGTCATGAGTATCCGCAGGAGGCGGAACTGGCGTGAAAACCCTCATTGTCGAGGACAGTGCAACCCTCTGTGCCATCTACTCTCAGTATCTGGATGGCAGTGGTCTGGACGTGACGGCTGTAGAAACCCTTGCGTCGGCCCGTGAGACCTTGGTTGAGCTGAACCCGCAGCTCATTTTGCTGGATATTGAACTCCCGGATGGCAATGGCCTAGATCTGATGGATGATCTGTGGCGGGTCACCCCCCGGCCGGCGGTAGTCGTCATGACGGGCCACGGCGCTGATTATGCCGAGCGGGCAATAGACAACGGCGCAGACGATTTCCTCAATAAGCCCTTCGATGCTGCGCGTTTGCGGGTCACATTGCTCAACGCTGCGGACAAACAAAAGCTCAGCCAGCAAGTTGAGACATTATCGGTCAAGCGCGAGCGACTCGGTCCGCTTCGCGGTCAGTCACCTGCCATGCAAACCGTTTTCGAGACAGTCGAATCACTCGCAGGCACTCTGGCCACGGCGTTTGTAATGGGCGAGAGTGGCACTGGCAAAGAGCTCGCGGCGAGGGCTATTCACCAGTTATCGGCACGTGCACCTGGCCCATTTGTGATCGTCGATTGTGCTGCTCTTGCGGCTGGGCAACTAGAGCGGGCCTTGTTTGGTGACGCGCAGGCTAGCGGTTTGGTTGCCGGGGCCGCTGCGGGCACGCTTTTCTTAGACGAGGTCTGTAGCCTTAGCTTCGAGGCTCAATCGACATTGCTACGGCTGATCCAGCATGGCACTTATCGCCCGGTAGGGTCTTCGCAGGAGGTCACTGCAGACGTTCGAATCATCGCTTCGACCAACCGTGATCCCTTGTTCGAGATGCGCGAGGGGAGATTACGAGAGGACCTTTATTACCGGCTACATGTCGTGCCCCTGCGAATGCCGCCGGTGCGCGAGCGGTCTGACGACGTGCTGCTGCTGGCGCAAGGTTTCCTCGCCCAGGTCGCTGAAGAAGAGGGCAAGGCCGTGAGCCAACTCAGTGATGCGGCGGCGACAGCGCTGCAGCATTATTCATGGCCTGGCAATGTTCGCCAGTTGGAAAATACGATTCGGCAGTTGGTGTTGCTGGGCGCTGCAGATGAGATCGATGAAACGGCGGTATATAGGGTTATTTCCGGCACCGAAATCGCGGTCGAGACCGATGGGGCGTCGGAGCCCCCAGTAACGCTAGGGGATTCAGAGAGCGATGCCGCAATTGAGCCCTTGTGGATTACCGAGAAAAAAGCGATTGAGGCGGCTATCGCAGCCTGCGATGGGAGCGTGAATCGCGCCGCCCAGCAATTACAGGTAGCGCCTTCAACCATTTATCGAAAAATTCAGTCTTGGAAGTCCCAAAGTAGCGCGCTCTAACCGACTAACCGTGCCGACATTCGCTCATCTAGCGGAGTGATACGACAAGGTGACAATTTGTGTCGATAAGTGGGCTATTCCCGGCGCCAGCGTGTTCCCGTCCTGGCTTACCATGCACCTGCTCAAAGACCGCGACAGCGACAGCATCCCATTCAACAGATAGTCCCCCCGGGCAGGATTACCATGACATCACCACGGATCTGGTTGGGAAATCAGGCCTTAAAGACTTCCGGCGGTCGTGCTGAAGGGCAATACGTCGATATCGAAGGCGAGCGTTTTTATTGCATTAGCCACTTCGATCAAATGGACGATTTCTTCATCAGCCTGGTGAGCTACGCCAACCATTGGCTGTTCATCTCGACCTCGGGAGGATTGACCGCAGGGCGCGCAAACTCTGGGAACGCGCTGTTTCCCTATTATACCGAGGACAAGATTCGCGATGGCGCGAGGCACACGGGACATCGGGCGGTATTGCTCATCACCCGAGGTTCCAACACGTTTTATTGGGAGCCCTTTGCGCGGCATTTCGATGGTGCCTATGAGTTAGAGCGTAATCTTTACAAAGATGTAATCGGCAGCACGCTGATCTTTGAGGAGATCAACCACGATCTCGGAATTGGATATCGCTATGCCTGGCAAACCTCCCATGAATTCGGATTTGTTAAAAAATCATGGCTTAGTAACTGTGGCGCCGAGAGGCTCAACGTCAGGCTACTAGATGGCTTGGAGAACGTGCTCCCTTATGGTGCGACACCTCATACTCAGAACGAACTGAGTTGCCTGCTCGACGCTTATAAGAAAAACGAACTCGAGCCGGATTCCGGGCTAGCGGTGTTCACAATGAGCTCGTTGTTGACCGACAAAGCTGAGCCCAGCGAAGCGCTCTCGGCGACGACGGTCTGGTCATATGGCCTGAATACGCCGCAGTATCTCTTGTCCTCTCTGCAGCTCAACGCTTTTCGAGGCGGTGCCCCTGTGGTGCAGGAGCATGATGTTCATGGTCGGCGGGGTGCTTACTTTGTTGTAGATGAGCTTGAGCTCGATGTTGGAGATGCGCGCCACTGGGGCATTGTGGCTGATGTGAATCAGGGTCCAGCCGCAGTCGCCGATCTGATTCATCGTCTTGCAAGCGATCAGTGCAATAGTGCCGTCGTTGACCGGAACATTCGAGAAGGACAAATGAAACTGCGGGCGATCATCGGTACCGCGGATGGTTTCCAAGTCACTGCCGAGGAACTGAGCACTGCACATCATACTGCCAACGTATTGTTCAACGTGATGCGAGGTGGTCTGTTTGATGAAAACTATGTCGTGGTGAAGGGTGATTTTCTGCAGTTCTGCGCGGACTGGAATCGCCCCGCATCGGGCGCAATCAGCGCATTAGTCGCTGATCTGCCAGAGCGGGTGGATTACCTGATGTTAAGGAGCGCCATCGAGCGTGCCGATGATCCGTTGTTCATGCGTCTGTTTTTGGAGTACCTGCCGTTGAGTTTTAGCCGA
>CALKHC010000127.1 GCA_938091425.1 uncultured Luminiphilus sp.
AAATGGGTCTGGAAGACTTCCTTGAGACCAAAATGGTGCACGGATTGGCCTGAATTCTACGGCGAGGTTAATTCTTGCCGGTTCGCCAATCCTTATCTGCGATGCGCCCTGTCACAACGCCATCGGGTAACGTAATCGTGAGCTCAGTGCCTATCTCAGCGTGGTCGCTGGGGACGTACCCCATGCCGACGTTGCATTTGAGCCGCGGCGAATAGGTAATGCTGGTCACGCAGCCGTCGAGACCCGATCCAGCGAAGCTGATGAGGTAGGTTTCCCGGGGATTGCGCACCGGATCGCCCGGCACCACCAGCCTGACCATTTTTTGGGGGCAGCCTGCGTCCGCGATGCGCTCCAGAGCGTCTCGGCCCAGATAGTCAGCGGCTTTGCCCATTTTGAAGAAGCGGTCTAGACCTGATTCGATTGGATTATTGTGGAGCGTCATGTCATTGCCATGTGACAGTAGCCCGGTCTCGATACGATCGATCAAATTCGGGCAGCCCGGACGCAGATTCAGATCGGCTCCGACTGCCACCACGGCGTCCCACAAGCGCTCCCCTTCGGACGGGTCGCTCAGGTAGAGTTCAAAGCCTCCCTGACCACTCCAACCCGTGCGAGCAACTACCAGCGGGATGCCGGCAATCTGGGTCTCGATGAAGCGGAAGAACCGGATATCCTCGACGGGCTCTTCGATGAGTCGGCTCAACAAGGTCTCAGACTTGGGGCCCTGCAGTGAGAGTGGGAATACGTCTGGATCGCTGACTTCGACATCAAAGCCCGCGCCAACGGCCAAACCCTTAACCCAGAGCAGTACGTCAGAATCCGAAATCGAGAGCCAGAATCGGTTTGGTGCCAGGCACAAAATGATGGGGTCGTTGATGATGCCGGCCCGCTCATCAATCAGCGGCACGTACATGCACTGGCCCGGCACAATGTTGGAGAGGTCTCGAGGAGTCAGGTACTCCGCGAGCTTGAGCGCATCTGGTCCTGTGATTTCTACCTGAATCTGGCACGCCACGTCCCAGATCTGGACATGTTCTCTCAGGTGCCAGTAGTCCTCTTCAAGTGACGCATAAGCTGTTGGCAGTACCACGTGGTTGTACACGGAGGCCGTCGCTGCGCCAGCATGAGAGCGCGCTTCGAAAGGCGACTTCCGAAGTCGCCGCGACAAGGACAGGACGGGTGTGTTCATGTGTCAGTGATCTCACAGGTCGAGCTCAGGGTTACGTGGAGGCGCTGAGCTGGGCAGGTATGTATGGTGTCGTCGAGTTGGCGATTTTCTCGTCAGTCGCTTCCTAGAGCGTGATATCTTTCTTCAATGGGCTTCGGGTTTTGGCGAGAATATAAGCAAAGCCGGCCGTCGATGCATCTCATTTTTTACCCGTTGGGTAAATTTTTCTTGCGCTAAGCTGATGGCATGGGCCGGCAGTAAATTAACTCTGAGGCATGCGATATAAATGATTGATATTAATAGTCAAAATTTGCTTTCACATTGCGATTGGTCTTTTCCAGTGCCGATTGCTTATGGACCCGGGAGACTGAGGAGCCTGGGGCAGCAGGCGTCGACTTTGGCGCTGACTAACCCACTGATCGTGACAGACAAGGGTTCCGCGGGGCTCCCTTTTATCGCGACCCTGCAGCAGGCGCTTCACAGCGCGAGAATCGACAGCGAGGTGTTCTCTGAGGTCGCCCCCAACCCTAGAGATGCGGACATTGCGTTGGCACGAGAAACCTATCGCCGAGGCGGGCACGACAGTGTCATTGCCATCGGCGGAGGCAGTGGGATGGACGCGGGCAAGGCCACTGCTCTGACTGCCAATAATGACTGCGACGTCTGGCAATTCGATTTCGACAGAGACGTACCGGTGTTGCCTGCCGATCATGTATTTCCGAGGCTGATTTGCATTCCCACCACCGCGGGCACAGGGGCCGAAACCGAAAGCACGGCGATGATCACTCACATGGACCGCGGCATGAAGCTCTGCGTTTGGCACCCGGAGCTCAAACCTTCGCTGACGCTGCTGGACCCTGAGATTACGGTGGGCTTACCGTCTGCACTCACTGCCTGGACTGGCGTCGATGCGATGGTGCATGCGATTGAGGCTTACTGTGTACCGGACTATCACCCTATGTGTGATGGCATCGCTCTGGAAGCGCTTGAGCTGATTGGTCGTTGGTTGCCCGACGCTGTGGAGGCGCCCGACAACGTGATGGCCCGGGGAGGAATGCAGATTGGCGCTTGTCTTGCTGGGGTGTCGTTTCTGAAAGGTCTCGGGCTGGTGCATGCCATTAGCCACATGGTAGGTGCGGAGTACGACACGCATCACGGGCTGACCAATGCCATCGTTCTGCCCGCGGTGCTTCGCTTTAACGCCCCGGCAATCGAGGACAAGTTGCCCGCGATGTCCCGTGCTCTGGGTATACAGAACGCCGACTTTGAATCGTTTCACTCAGCAATTTGTGAGTTGCTGGACAGGCTTGCGATTCCCGTCACGCTCTCTGAGTTGGGCGTGCCGATAGAGGCCGCGCGCCGTCTGGCGGAAAAAGCGCACCAAGATGCGGCGGCGGGGACCAACGCTCGGCAGGCGGATGTGGAGACCATTGAGCGATTGATAGTCGAGGCGATCACCGTAGGCCGATGATCACTCCGGTGTGCACAGATGGTGATGCTGCCGGTCACTGCGATGCGACCGGCGGCGTCGATGGAGGTACAACTCAGTTGGCAACAGTATGAACGGCTTTCAACTTGGTATTGTAGCCAGCCTGGCCTGTTATCTGGCAATTGGCTGGTATGCCGGAAAGCGTGTACGGCATTTGGAAGATTTTTTTGTCGCCGGAAGGAATGCGCCGACGATATTGATTCTGGGTACCTTGGTCGCCAGTTTTATGAGCACCAATGCCTTCATGGGCGAGGCGGGCATGTCGTATCAGGGGCATGCGCCCTTGGTCATTATCATGACCTGCTTCAACTGCCTCGGTTACATCGTTGGCGCGGTATTTTTTGGTCGTTATCTGCGTCGTAGTCAGGCACTGACCGTACCCGCTTTTTTTAGAGCGCGTTTCAACAGTCGCCGCATTCAGATGTTTGCCGGCATTTCAATTGTCGTGGGGCTCTCTGCTTATTTACTCGCGGTCACTTGGGGTATGGCGCTCATCATCACCGAGGTCACCGGGTTCAGTGAGGTGGCGGCCATATTGCTGGTATGGGTCAGTTACACGTTGTTTACGCTTTATTCCGGCTCTCGCGGCGTCATTTTGACCGACACGGTGATGTTCTTGCTGTTCTCCGGAATTATTGTCATTACCTGTTTCTTCATTGTCGACGCCGCCGGTGGTTGGTTCAGTGCGATCGAATCTCTCGCAGTGTATGAAGAGAAGCCGGGCATTATCGCTTGGCATGGTCGGATAGGACCTGATGTCTACTGGCAGACTGAATGGGAAGCGCTGATCTGGGCCAGCATCCTAGGCGTGGCGTGGGGCATCGTGGTGGCGGTGAGTCCGTGGCAAACCAGCCGCTATTTGATGGCCAGAAGCGAGCATGTGGTGCTGCGGTCAGCCTGTGGCGCGCTGATTGCCATGTTGTTGTTGTACCTGATTACCAACTTTGCAGCCGCGACAGTGAATTTGATTAATCCTGATATCACGCCGGCTGAGAGCACCATGATTTGGGTGGCGATGAATTTGTTACCTACTGCATTGGGGGCGATCCTGATATGCGGGGTGCTGGCGGCGGGACTGTCTTCTGCTTCAACTTTTCTGTCGCTGGTGGGCTTTAGCGTCAGTCACGATATTATCGGGGACGGTGGTAATCAGAGCCCCAAGGGGGACGGCAAGAGCACCGAGAGCCATTTGCATCTGAGAGCAGCGCGTTTGGCGATGCTGGTGGTTGGGCTGTCCGTAATTGGTTTGGCATTGTTGTTGCCGAGAAACATCTATTGGCTGACCCACTTTGCTGGTCCGCTCTTTGCCTCTTCTTGGGGCGTGGTGGCGTTTATGAGTATTTGGAGCGAGCGGCTCACTGAATCGGGCGCTTTCTGGGGAATGGTGGCCGGGTTTGCCGTGAACGTGACCATGAATGCCCTATCTCTGGCGGGCTGGGTGCAGTGGCCGGTCGTCGCTGATCCGATTCTGGTGGGGGTCGTGAGTAGCTATCTCGTGGTGCGGGTGTTGTCGAGTCGGGGCTCGGTCTCGGTGGCTGAGGCAAGGTATCGAGAGGGGCTGCACATCATGCCGCCGCGGGAGCGCGACCCCGCGGTCATCCGGCAGACCTTGGTCTGGCCAAAGGCGATGGTGGCAATGGGGGCAGTGATTGCGGTGGCGTTGACCCTTTTTTACGCCTTGCCATATCAGCGAGCGATGGCAAGCGCAGCGCAGGTGGGGTAAGAGGGCAAATGATGAGTGGTGAGATTGTGCTGGCACTCGCTTACGGATTGATCCTGACGACTTCGGGTCTTTGGATGTGGCGTCGGGTTTTCAAGGACTATTTCAATCACAGCGACGACGAGTAATTGCTGACAGCACTCTGCATCAGTTCTAACCATGCTGTGATGGCAAGTCAGGTGTCGGAGGAGCATCGCCAGCGCTGAAACGGCATCGGTGTGCAATTGCGCCTGATCCGGATAGAGTAGGGTGCATACGCATGATGGAGGTGCCGCCATGAACGAAGTTCTTTCTTTTGACGACGAATCACAAGCTTACGCAGAGATCGAGGCAATGGGATATCACGCCATGTCATTCGATTTTCCGGCTGAGGAAAACGAATTGCATTGGCACGATTTCGACTCGGTGCTGTACGTAACCGCTGGTGAGCTCACGGTATGGGTAGACGGTGAGGACGAGTCGGTTACCTGTCAACGTGGCGCAAAGATCGTCGCCACGGCAGGGACTGTTCACAGGGAGCAAACATCGGGCTATAGCGCCATCATTGGATTCTCTGTAACCCCTGGATCGCTTACCCAGCCGGTCAACAAGCCTTTGCCCGTAGCGTTATAAGGCATATTAGATTCGTGACGATCCCTCGTATTGCTGGTTTTTGGG
>CALKHC010000128.1 GCA_938091425.1 uncultured Luminiphilus sp.
AAGAGCCCTTCAGCCAGCGCCTCGCCACAGCGCACATAGCCATATCCGGTTTCAGGGCGGGTGGGCACAACGCCAAATGTCATCAATTTGCCGGCTTGCGCAGGGGCCATGGCCCGCTCCACGGTTGCCCGGAACCCGGCGGGATCCGTCACGTGATGATCAGCAGGCAACACCAGTAGCAGCGCGTCAGGATGCTGTAACTGCGCCTGCAATGCCGCCAATGCGATGGCCGGCGCAGTATTGCGCCCGGCAGGCTCAAGGATAATCGTTGGGCTCTCGGAGGCTTCACCCCGGAGTTGCTCGGCCACCATGAACCGGTGCTCCGCGTTGCAGACCACGATGGCGGGCCCGCAATTCAGGCCCTCTAGACGTCGCTGCGTCTCCTGCAGCATGGACCCTTCGCCACCCAAAGGCAGAAACTGCTTGGGCCGGGCGGCTCGGGAGACGGGCCACAGGCGACTACCGACTCCGCCAGAGAGCAAAACGGGTATCAACATCAATTTTCGCGAGGTGATATCAGAGGGCGAGATGCTACTGGAAGCGCCGTCTCCCGTCACCCTGAGCGACTCAGGCTATTGATTTCAACCCATCAAGGCCCGCCTAACCGTGCCCTCGCCTCCGCTGGATCGGGAGAGGACCTTCCACTACAATTGCGCCATTCTGACTTATCTCTCGCCGCGATCTGCAACTCGCGCACCCATCGCCGCCTCAGCCCTCACTGGAACCCCAACCGAATGACCGACGCGACCCCTTTTGTTCCGCAGTCTCAGTACGACAAGGCCGAATTGGTGGCCTGCGGTATGGGCGAGTTGTTCGGTGCCGGCAACGCGCAGTTGCCCGTCGAGAATATGCTGATGGTGGACCGCATCAGCCACATCAGCTCTGAGGGAGGCGCAGCGGGCAAAGGAGAGCTGATTGCGGAACTCGATATCCATAAAGACCTGTGGTTTTTTGCCTGCCACTTTCCCGGTGACCCGGTCATGCCAGGCTGTCTGGGTCTGGATGCCATGTGGCAACTCGTGGGCTTTTTCCTGGGCTGGCGGGGCAATCCAGGCCGGGGTCGTGCACTCGGCTGCGGCGAGGTCAAGTTCACGGGTCAGATCCTGCCCGATCATAAGCAGGTGCGTTATCACATCCACATGAAGCGGGTGATCGAGCGTAAGCTGGTCATGGGCATCGCCGATGGTTCAGTCGCTGTGGACGGTGAGATCATTTATACCGCCTCGGATCTGCGGGTCGGCCTGTTCCAAAATACGGAGTCGATGTAATGACCGAGCGGGTCGTCATCACTGGTCTCGGCGTGGTCTCCTGCCTCGGAAACGATGCGGCGGCGGTCAAGGATGCTCTCTTCAACGGACGCTCCGGTATCTCGTTGCGACAAGACCATGTCGACGCAGGCATGCGCTCGCAGATCGCCGGCACGCCAGACATCGACCTCTCGGAACATATTGACCGCAAACAGTGGCGATTCATGGGCGACGCGGCGGGATACGCCTATCTCAGCCTACAGCAAGCGATTGCTCACGCAGGCTTGGGTGATGCAGAAGTGTCCAATCCCCGCACCGGCATAGTCGCCGGCTCCGGCGGCGCCTCTTCCGCTAATCAGGTGGAGGCCGCCGATATTCTTCGAGACCGGGGTATCCGTCGCGTAGGACCCTACCGGGTCACCCAGACCATGGGCAGCACAGTCTCGGCGTGTCTAGCGACACCCTTTCAGATCAAAGGCGTCAACTATTCGATCTCCTCCGCCTGCTCAACCAGTGCACACTGTATCGGGCACGCCATGGAACTGATTCAGCTAGGCAAGCAAGATGTGGTCTTTGCCGGTGGCGGCGAGGAACTGCACTGGACCATGAGCGCGCTATTTGACGCAATGGGCGCGCTATCGAGCCAATACAACGATACACCGGAGCGTGCCTCACGCGCTTATGACGCCAGCCGAGACGGCTTCGTAATCGCCGGCGGTGGCGGCATGCTCGTAGTAGAGTCGCTGACCCATGCCAAAGCCCGTGGCGCTAACATTCTCGCTGAACTGGTCGGCTACGGCGCCACATCGGATGGCTACGACATGGTGGCCCCCTCGGGCGAGGGCGCCGTGCGCTGTATGCAACAGGCAATGCATGGGCTCGAGGGTCACATCGACTACATCAATGCCCACGGCACCAGTACCCCTGCGGGCGATATTCAGGAGCTGAACGCACTGCGGACCGTATTTGGGGAGCAGGCACCGGTAATCGGTTCAACCAAGTCACTCTCGGGTCACTCACTTGGCGCGGCAGGCGTGCAGGAAGCCATCTATTCTCTGCTGATGATGCAGGACGATTTCATCGCGGCCTCAGCAAATATTGAAACCCTCGACGAGGGTGCCGAGGGCATGCCGATTGCCATGGCGCGCGTCGACAACGCCGGGCTGCATCAGGTGATGTCGAACAGCTTTGGATTCGGTGGCACCAACGCCACGCTCATTTTCCGCCGCTACGCGGACTGATTCACCGCAATGAGCTGTGCTGGCTCAAAGAGCCGACAGCGGCATCACCTCTAACCAGTCTCCCTCGGCCACGGTGGTGCCGGGCGCAATCACTGCCAGACCGTCGGCCTCACTGAGGCTGGTCATCACACCTGAACTCTGGCTACCCGTCAGCACCGCGCGCAGAGCTTCTCCTGAACCCGTCAAGCGAACGCGGAGAAACTCCTCTCGGGTGCCAGGCCGCGTCAAGGAAAACGCCGCTCTCACGGGGAAGCGCGGCACTGGCAACAGACAGCCTCCCTGACGCTTGATCAACCATGGCTTGGCCACCAGCGCAAAAGTGATAAACGCCGATACTGGATTACCTGGCAGCCCGAAAATGGGTGTGCCTGCAACATGACCAAAAGCCAGAGGCTTGCCAGGCTTGATCGCCAACTTCCAAAGATCCAGCGCCCCCCGCTTCTCGATCTGGGATTTCACGTGGTCCTCTTCACCCACCGAGACGCCTCCGGCGGTGACGATACAATCCGCCTCTGCGGCGGCCCGCTCCAACGCTTCACCAATCAGATCGGGGTTATCCGGGAGATTGCCGCAATCGATCACCGTCATCCCGAGCGCCCTGATCTGAGCGGCGAGACTAAAGCGATTGCTGTTGAAGATCTGGCCCGGATCCAGATCGCCACTACCAGGCTCACGCAGTTCGTCTCCCGTGGTCAGCACCGCAACGTTGAGTGGCCTGAAGACCGGGACCGCATCAAGTCCCACTGATGCCAGCAGGCCAATATCCTGCGCTTTGAGTCGATGTCCCGCCGCCACCAGTTCACTCCCGGGTTGAATATCACTCCCCCGCCGACGGATATGCTGCCCCGGCTGGGCAGTGGGCAAGGTAACCCGCCCTTCTTCTGCCTCGGCGTCCTCTTGAAGGATGACTGCATCAGCCCCTGCAGGGATTTCTGCGCCTGTGAAAATCCGAGCCGCCGTACCGACTTCCATCGGCGACGGCACCTGACCCGCTGGCACGCGCTGACTGATCGGCAGAGTGCCCGGCACGTCCTGACTGGCCACGGCATAACCATCCATAGCGCTGTTGTCTGCCGGTGGCACTGATAATGTGGCGTTGATGTTTTCAGCGCAGTAACGACTGGGCGCCGCCTCCAGAGCAACCATCTCCCAGTCGGGCTTCGCCTCAACAGTGGCCAGGATGCGCTCCAGCGCCTCGGAAAGGGGTGTCAGCGCCATGAATCAGTGGCCCCGCAGCACCCCGACAAAATTGCAGGGCTTGTGCTCGCTATCGAGTTGATCCCGCAACACGCCCTCCCAGGCGGTGCGACAGGCGCCGGTAGACCCCGGCATACAGAAAATCACGGTGTCATTTGCCAGTCCCGCGAGTGCGCGGGACTGAACCGTTGAGGAGCCAATCTCGGTGAGACTCAGGGCGCGGAACACTTCGCCAAACCCATCAATAGTCTTATCGAAAAGTGGCGCCAGCGCCTCTGGCGTGGAATCCCGGCCTGAGAAACCGGTGCCACCCGTGGTCAGGATGACCTCAACCCCCGGATCCGCGATCCACTGAGAGACAATGGCACGGAGCTGATAGATGTCGTCGATCACAATCCGCCGATCCGCGATATCATGACCTGCCGCTCGCAATGCATCCTCGAGAAAGGCACCCGAGGTATCAGACTCCTGTGTGCGGGTATCGCTCACTGTCAAAACCGCCACTTTCAGCGCTGCACTCACCCTCACTACTCCTCAGGATTCAACATAAAGTTCAATGTAGCGTCGAACGGCGCGCGGAACAAACTCTCGCCAGCTCAGCTGCTGAATGCCGAACTGATGGCGAAGCTCAGCACAATCCAGACTCAGGCTGGTGGGCGCTTCCGCGGTCGCCTCAATCAATTCCATCAGTTCACGGGCTTCCGTAAACGGCTGATACTGAGAGGCATTGGCCAGCACCGTCTCCATAAACGAATAAAGATTGACCTCACCGATGCCGCTGTAGTGGTACAACCCCGATCGAGGCGCCCCCGCCCCCATCTGATCGATAATCCCGTGCATCACCCGCGCGACCTCAGCAACATGAACTGGGCTGCCCCTCACCTGCTCACTGACCTTAATACGATCACCCCGTGCCAGCGCGTCCAGTGCCCGTGCCAGCGGGTTTGGGCGGCGGCCGCCAAACATCAGCCCAAGGCGCAGAATAAAGACCTCGTCGAGCGTCGTTTTCAGAAGCTCCTCGACTTCAATCAGGGTCTTGCCGACTGAATCCACAGCGTCCGGCTGGTCACTTTCCCGATACGGCCGCGTCAAACTGCCAGAGAACACCCGCGCACTGGACAAGTACAAGTAGCTCACGCCATCTTTCGCCGCCAATTCCGCCAGCCAGCGGGTGCGCTCTATATCGGGCTGGCCCACAGGGTCAACGCCATCGATCTGGGTCACCAGCCTAGCGTCGAGAATCAGATCAATCGGGTCTCGGCGAATCAGTTTTTTGACCTGTCTCTCTCGACGCCAGCGAGTGGTATCCATGTCGACACCCACGATCTCGTGCCGCATGAGAGGTGTGGCAAAAGAGCGCAGGGCGTAGCCCAACGGAGAGTCGAGGCCCAAAACCAAAATACGCATGGCGAGTCAGGGCGTGGGTGGCGCCGATTGCACTATGCGCACCCTTTAGAAGGGAATGTCGTCTTCCGGGAAATCAATAGGCGCAGGATCCGCCGCGGCAGCCGCCGGCGCGCTGGCCGCAGGCGCGCTTTGATAGCCACCCCCGTCAGACGACATATTGCGACTATCGAGCATCTGCATCTCCTGAGCGACAATCTCGGTCGTATAGCGATCCTGCCCGGACTGGTCCTGCCACTTGCGCGTACGCAGTGAGCCTTCGACGTAGACCTTGGAGCCTTTGCGCAGGTATTCAGCGGCAATCTCGGACAACCGGTTGAAAAACACCACCCGATGCCACTCTGTGCGCTCCTGTTGCTCTCCCGAGCTCTTGTCTCGCCAGCTCTCCGAGGTAGCGAGACTGATATTGGTCACACCGCCGCCGGACGGCAGCACCCGGTGCTCCGGATCGTTACCGAGATTACCAACCAGAATAACTTTATTGATGCCGCGCGAGGCCATAGGGTGCTCCCTTACTGTTCCCGGGAGCGTGCGTCGCGATGCTCACGGGTCTGTGTGACTGACGGTACGACTATAGCAATGCTGCCGTGCCGGGGGTACATCATTCTCGGACAATTGCGCCCTCAAACCGCCGCCACCGGCGCCCGCCCGTAGCGCCACAACCCCACCAGCCAAATCGTTGCCAGGCTCAGTAACACCGCAACCAGACCGGCCGTCCCGCCCAGCTGCAGTGCGCTACCCCCGAGCACGCCGCCCGTGAACACGCCTAAAAACTGAGCACTGGAGAAAATGCCCATGGCGGTACCCCGAAGCGAGACGGGGGCGAAAACGGACACCAGCGCGGGGAGAATCGTTTCAAGCGCTGTAAAGCCGGCAAAGAACAGCACCAGCCCCACGCCCAGTAAGGTAAGTGACCCCGCGCCCAAGCCCACAACCAAACCGAGTACCGTCAGCACCACCGTTAGGGCCAGCAGGGGCCGGGGGTCATCGACCTCGCGGCGTCGACGCACCAGTATCGCCACGCCGGGTATCGCGCCACACAGGGTCGCTAGGTACATCCAGGCGTGATGTTCGGTGGCCAGCCCCACCTGCTGCGTCATCACCGCCGGAATCGCCGTGAAGGCCGCCATCAAGAGAAGGTGCAGACAAAAGATGCTGCCGTAGAGAATACCCAGCCCCCGACCCCAAAGGGCTTCACTCAGCCGCTCCCGATCAGCAATGTGGGCGTTGCCTGCGTCACTGAGTTGGGGTGTCGCCGGCAACCAAAACAGCACCACCATCAGCCCTAGTCCACCCATCACCGCAGTCACCTCGAAGACCCTCGGTAAGCCGCCCCACGCCGCAAGCACGGGACCCAACACTAATGCCAGTGCAAAGGAGACCCCGATGCTGGCGCCAATGATGGCGGAGGCTTTGGTGCGTTGCTCAACGCGAGTGTAGTCAGCGGCGAGCGCCATGGTAGCCGAGGCAATGGCGCCGGAACCCTGCAGCAGGCGACCCACGGCCAGCCCCGTGAGCGTATCAGCGGCGGCTGCCACCACACTGCCGATTACCAGCAGACTCAGACCACCCACAATCACCGGTTTGCGGCCAATTTGATCCGACAGCCAGCCCAATGGCACCTGCAAGGCAGCCTGAGTCAGGCCATAGGCGCCAAGCGCCAGACCGATGCTGGCCGGGGTCGCGCCCGCCAGCTCCTGAGCGTAGACCGCAAACAGTGGCAGGACCATGAACAGGCCGAGCATCCGCAGGCAATAGAGGCTGGCCAAACCCAGCACGGCACGGCGTTCTAGAGCGGAAAAAGGTTCTTTGGCTAACACGGGATCCGTCGCCTGAGCGTCAAAAGAGTGTATCACGCGGTCAAAAAGCGGACGGGGTGGGTCCGTAGCCCCACGATACTCGTATACTGTGGGATTGGCTTTTTCACAGGCTTACAGCATGGACACCATTGAGGTGCGCGGCGCCCGCACCCACAACCTAAAAAATATCGACCTCGATATCCCCCGGGACAAATTGGTCGTGATCACCGGGCTCTCTGGGTCCGGCAAGTCGTCCCTCGCTTTCGATACGCTGTATGCCGAGGGGCAGCGCCGTTACGTGGAGTCACTGTCGACCTACGCGCGCCAGTTTCTATCGATGATGGAAAAGCCGGATATCGACCATATCGAGGGCCTGTCGCCAGCCATCTCGATTGAACAGAAGTCGACATCACATAACCCCCGGTCCACGGTCGGCACGATCACTGAGATTTATGACTACCTGCGCCTGTTGTATGCCCGGGTCGGTGACCCCCGCTGCCCAACCCATGGCGTCACGCTGAAAGCACAGACCGTGACCCAGATGGTGGATGCGGTACTCGCGCTCCCCGAAGGCAGCAAGCTCATGTTACTTGCTCCTGTAGTACGAGACCGAAAAGGTGAGCATCAGCACGTATTTGAGCAAATGCGTGCCGCGGGCTTCATCCGCGTGCGGGTCGACGGGATTGTGGTAGATCTCGACGACGTGCCGTCGCTGGACAAAAAGCGCAAGCACCGCATCGACGTGGTGGTGGACCGCTTCAAAGTCCGCGATGACCTCAAGCTGCGCTTGGCGGAGTCTTTTGAGACAGCACTGGAGCTGACCGATGGCGTTGCGGCCATTGCCCCCATGGAGGGCGACGGAGAGGAGATCTTGTTCTCGGCCCGCTATGCCTGTCCAAGCTGTGGTCATTCCATCGACGAGTTGGAGCCACGGCTGTTCTCCTTCAATAACCCCGCGGGCGCCTGCAGCAGTTGTGACGGGCTCGGTGTGACCCAGTTCTTTGATGAGAGTCGAGTGGTACTGCATCCCGAGGCGAGTTTGGCAGAGGGCGCGATTCGCGGCTGGGATCGGCGCAACGTTTACTACTTTCATCTGCTGCGATCACTGTCGAAACACTTCGGCTTCGACATGGATAAACCTTTCGACAAGCTGTCGCAAAAGCACCGCGACATTATTTTGTATGGTAGCGATGGCGAAGAGATCGAGTTCTCCTATGTGAACGATCGCGGCACCGTCTTCAAGCGCCGCCACGTCTTTGAGGGCGTCATCCCCAACATGGACCGCCGCTACAGGGAGACCGAGTCCTCGTCGGTACGGGATGAGCTCGCCAAATATGTGTCAACGGCGGCGTGCAAGACCTGTGAGGGCACCCGGCTCTGTGAGGATGCCCGCAGCGTCTACGTCGACGGCCGCACGCTGCCCAGCATCACTTCGATGCCTGTCGGTGACGCTGAAGCTTACTTCAATGCACTGGAACTCAGCGGTCGTCAGGGTGAGATCGCCGACAAAATCCTCAAAGAACTCCGCGCGCGCTACCGTTTTCTGGTCGACGTGGGCTTGAATTATCTCACTCTCAATCGCAGCGCAGAGACACTGTCGGGTGGCGAGGCCCAGCGGATTCGTCTGGCCAGCCAGATTGGTGCCGGGCTGGTTGGCGTGATGTATATCCTCGATGAGCCTTCCATCGGGCTACACCAGCGCGACAATGAGCGCCTGCTGAAAACACTGATTCACCTGCGGGATCTGGGCAACACCGTTTTGGTGGTAGAGCACGACGAGGAGGCCATTCGCAGCGCTGACCACATCATCGATATTGGACCCGGCGCCGGTGTGCACGGTGGCGAAGTCGTGGTCTCCGGAACCATGCAGGATGTGATTGACAGCACACAGTCACTGACAGGAGCCTACCTGTCGGGCGAGCGCTCGATTACAGTCCCGGCAAAACGTCACGCCGCCAACCCGAAGCGCAATATTCGCATTAGCGGAGCACAGGGCAATAACCTCCAGAACGTCACATTGGAGCTACCACTGGGACTCCTCACCTGTGTGACCGGTGTATCGGGCTCAGGTAAATCGACGCTCATCAACGGTACGCTCTATCCACTGGCCGCTACTGCACTCAATGGTGCGACCACATTGAAGGCCGCCGCCTACGAAAGCATCGAAGGGCTGGAACAGGTCGACAAATGTATCGACATCGATCAGAGTCCGATCGGGAGAACGCCACGCTCCAACCCTGCTACCTACACTGGCATCTTCACGCCCATTCGCGAGCTGTTCGCCGGCACCCAGGAAGCACGCTCACGAGGTTACAAGCCAGGTCGTTTCAGCTTTAACGTTCGCGGCGGGCGCTGCGAGGCCTGCCAGGGCGACGGGGTGACGAAAGTAGAGATGCATTTTCTCCCCGATATCTATGTGCCCTGCGATGTTTGCAAGGGCAAACGCTACAACCGGGAAACACTAGAGATCAAATTCAAGGATCTCAACATCTCGGAGGTACTGAACCTGACGGTGGAAGACGCGCTGTCTTTCTTTGAGGCCGTGCCGGCCATCCACCGCAAGCTCCAGACCCTGATCGATGTCGGGCTTTCCTATATTCGCCTCGGCCAAGCTGCGACCACGCTGTCGGGCGGCGAAGCCCAGCGGGTAAAGTTGTCGAGGGAACTCTCCAAGCGCGATACCGTTAACACGCTCTACATCCTCGATGAACCCACGACTGGTCTCCACTTTGAAGATATCCGCCAGCTACTCGAAG
>CALKHC010000129.1 GCA_938091425.1 uncultured Luminiphilus sp.
CACATGGGTGATCTCCATCAGGTAGTCATCCACCACGTTGGCCAGATGATAGGTAGGTAAACCATCTGACTTCAGCAGGATCTGCGCATCCACCATGCCCCAATCGAGCTCGATCGTGCCGCGCAGCATATCCTCAATGGCGCACACACCCTCTTCCTCGGGCACCATCATGCGAATCACATAAGCATCCCCTGCATCCTTGCGGGCCGCCTGCTCATCCTCAGACAAGAGCAGATCAGAGGGCTTTAAGGCCGTCGACTTGCCCGCCTCGCGGCGCGCCTCTCGTAGCGCATTCAGCTCTTCAGGCGTGCGATAACAGACAAAGGCGTGGCCTTTTTCGACCAGCTCCCAGGCATAGCCACTGTAAATATCGGCGCGCTCACTCTGCCGATAGGGGCCTTTCGGGCCGCCCACATCCGGGCCTTCGTCCCAGTCGAGGCCCAGCCACCGTAATGATTCAAAAATCTTGGCCTCGGCTTCGGGGGTGCTCCGCGCCTGATCCGTGTCTTCAATGCGCAGCACAAACTGGCCACCGTGGGCGTGGGCGAAACACCGGTTGAATAGCGCCATATAAGCGGTCCCCACGTGGGGATCGCCAGTTGGCGAGGGTGCAACACGGGTTCTGACTGTCATGGGCGTATTCGGGCCGTCAAGTATCTTAAGCGTTATGAGTCGTTGCAATGCGACTCTCCCGCGCCAAGTCTACCAAAGGCACGTCCTCCCATTGTCATCGATGGCGCGCAATATTCGCACTCTCATCCGCCCGCAAACTCCGGTAGCATAAGCCCATTCTGTGGGCAGGAAGTCAGTTTTGAAACACCCCCTCTCAGGCGCGGGCAGGACGCTTCGCCACGCGATGGTGTCGCGGCAACCCAACACCCGTTATATATTCTCTTCAGGCCTCTCGATTTTGTGCTGTGCCCTGTTGCTCCTGTTGACCGGTTGCGGCGGCGGCGAGAGCAACGTGGTGACCGGCAACCGCGACGGCGTGCTGCACTACGGTAATGGCACTGAGCCCCAAGGCCTCGACCCCCACGTGGTCACTGGCGTCCCAGAGAATCACATTATCCGCGCGCTATTCGAAGGGCTCGCGGTAAAGAACCCGATCACGCTGGAGCCCGAACCGGGCGTCGCCGAGCGATGGGAGTTCCGCGAAGAAGGTCGAGTGATCACTTTCTACCTAAACCCCGAGGCCAAGTGGTCAAATGGCGAGCAGGTGACGGCCAGTGATTACGTGTGGAGCTGGAACCGCGCGCTGCATCCGATGACGGGTAACGAATACTCATACATGCTCTTCCCGGTCGTCAACGCCGAGGCCTATCTGAAGGGCGAGATCACTGACTTCAACGACGTAGGCGTTAAAGCCATTGACGATACCACCCTCGAAGTGACCCTTAACGCCCCCACGCCCTACTTTGTGCAGCTGATGGACCACTACAGCACCTTCGCGGTGCACCCCGAGACCCTCATGCAGTTTGGCGAGATGACCGATCGCTACACACCCTGGACCCGGGTCGGCAATATCGTGAGCAACGGCGCGTTTACGCTAACCGAGTGGTCGCTCAACCGGCGCATTATCGTGGAAAAAAGTGAGCACTACTGGGACCGCGATGCAGTGTCGCTGAACGCCGTGGTCTTCTACCCCATGGAAAATGTGGTGAGTGAAGAGCGTATGTTCCGTGTCGAGCAACTGCATTACACGCAGGTCGTGCCGCTGGACAAAATTCCGCTCTACCGCGATATGCCCGACACGCCTTACGTGCAGGCGCCCTATCTCGGCACTTACTACTACTTAATCAATACCCAGCGACCACCGGTTGACGATGTGCGTGTGCGCAAGGCGTTGGCTCTGTCAGTGGATCGTGAAAAGCTGGTGCGCACCGTGCTACAGGAAACGGCCGTACCCGCCTATTCCATCACGCCACCCGATACGCTGGGGTATTACCCACCCAAACTGTTTGACTACGACCCCGAGCACGCTCGGGCGCTGTTAGCCGAAGCAGGCTACCCCAATGGCGAGGGCTGGCCCGGGCTCGAGATTCTCTATAACACCAACGAGGGTCACCGAAAAATTGCCGTGGCCATCCAGCAAATGTGGAAATCCGAGCTGGGTATCGATATCACGATCACCAATCAGGAATGGAAGGTCTACCTCGACTCGGTGACGCAGATCGATTTTCAGATAGCGCGTCGCGGATGGATCGGCGACTACGTGGACGCCAACAACTTCCTCGATTTGTTCATTACCGATGGGGGTAACAACAACACCTACTTCGGCGACCCTGTCTACGATGACCTGATCCTCTATAAGGCACCGAAGGCAGAGACGCGGAAAGAGCGCTACGCCCTTTTTACCGAAGCGGAAACTATGCTGATGGAAGAGATGCCGATCATTCCCATCTATACCTACACCAGCAAGCACCTGATTCATCCCAGTGTTGAAGGGCTCCATTCCAATCTCATGGACTCGCTGAACCTTAAGTACGTGAAGCTGGTACCAGGCCGAACGCTGCCGGAGGCACTCCGCTGATGCTGCGATTCATGTTCATCCGCATCTTGCAGGCGCTACCAGTGATCTTCGTGGTGATCACCGCCACCTTCTTTCTGGTGCGCTCAGCGCCCGGAGGCCCCTTTGATCAAGAGAAGGTGGTCATACCCGAGGTCAAGCAAGCGCTGGAAGCTCAGTATCGGCTCGATCTGCCGCTACATGAGCAATACTTCGCCTATTTGGGTGACCTCGCCCAAGGTGATCTGGGGCCCTCATTCAAATATCCGGGCCGCAGCGTGAACGAAATTTTATTCGCTGGCCTGCCGGTAACCGCTGAGCTCGGCCTTTACGCGCTGATTATCGCGCTATGTATTGGCGTCACCGCGGGGGTGTTTGCGTCTTTGAAACCCAACACGGCACAGGACTACGTGCCGATGAGCCTCGCCATGATCGGCATCTGTATGCCCTCTTTCTTATTGGGACCGCTTTTGGTGCTGGTGTTTGGTATCTGGCTCGACTGGCTACCGATTACCGGCTGGGGGGACATCCCCGGCGACAAGATCTTGCCGGCGGTGACATTGGGCTCGGCCTACGCCGCCTACATCGCGCGTTTGAGCCGCGCGGGCATGCTCGAGATCCTCTCTCAGGATTACATCCGCACTGCGCGCGCCAAGGGCCTGCCCGAATGGCGGGTGGTCACCCAGCACGCCCTGCGCGGCGGCCTGATACCTGTGATTGCCTTCCTCGGTCCGGCTTTCGCTGGATTGCTGGCAGGTTCATTTGTTGTTGAGACCATCTTCCAGATTCCAGGGCTGGGGCGTTTCTATGTGCAGGCCGCGTTTAACCGCGACTACACCATGATCCTCGGCACAACGGTGTTCCTCTCCTCCTTGATCGTGTTCTTCAATCTAGTGAGTGACATCATCGCAGCCTGGTTGAATCCGCGCCTCCGGCAGCAGTTCCAGCGAGGCGGCTCATGAATACCGCCACTCAGATATTCGACGACGCCGAAAAAGGCTCATCGCTCTGGCACGACGCGTGGCTGCGACTGCGCAAGAACAAACTGGCTCTGTTTGGCGGCAGTGTGCTGCTATTTATGGTGATAGTCGCGCTACTGACACCGTTGATCGCCCCTTACAGCTACGAGGCCCAAAACCTCGACCTCGGGGCATCTCCTCCGTCAGCCGCGCACTGGCTGGGTACCGATATCTTTGGCCGCGATGTCCTGACGCAAATCATGTACGGCGGGCGCATCTCG
>CALKHC010000130.1 GCA_938091425.1 uncultured Luminiphilus sp.
AACGTGGCTGGAAGCAAAGGAAAAGCGTATCGAGCAGGAGCAACGTCAGGAAGCCTCACACCAAAAAGCGATCAAAGCCGAGCTCGAGTGGGTTCGGTCCAATCCGAAAGGCCGGCAAGCCAAGAACAAGGCTCGACTGCAACGCTTTGAGGAACTCAATTCGCAGGAATTCCAAACCCGCAACGAGACCAACGAAATCTATATTCCGCCAGGGGCAAGGCTGGGAGACAAGGTGATCGAGGTCAGCGACCTGCGGAAAACCTTTGGTGATCGATTGTTGTTCGAAGACGTGAGCTTCACGGTGCCCAAAGGCAGTATCGTCGGCATTATTGGCGCTAACGGTATGGGTAAATCGACGCTGTTCCGCATCCTGATGGGTCTCGAGAACCCTGATGGCGGCGACGTCACGGTGGGTGAAACGGTGGAACTTGGCTACGTGGACCAATCCCGGGATGATCTCGACGGCAGTAAAACCGTTTGGGAGGAGGTCTCTGACGGTCTCGACATCATCCGTATCGGCAATTATGAAGTGCCATCGCGATCGTATGTGGGTCGCTTCAACTTCAAAGGCTCCGACCAGCAAAAATTTGTAAAAGACCTCTCCGGGGGAGAGCGCAACCGTTTACACCTTGCGAAGCTACTCAAACAGGGAGCGAATGTGCTGTTGCTAGACGAGCCCACCAACTACCTTGACGTCGAGACCCTGCGAGCACTGGAAGAAGCACTGCTGGCGTTCCCCGGTTCAGCGCTGGTGATATCGCACGACCGATGGTTCCTCGACCGGATCGCCACCCACATCCTCGCCTACGAAGATGATGGCAACGTGGTCTTTCACGAGGGCAACTACACAGAGTATGAAGATGATCGGCGGCAGCGGGTGGGTGCGGATGCGGCGGTACCCAGCCGGGTGAAGCACCGCAAACTCAAATAACGATCAGTCGGGGTATACCCGGGGCAAATCTGCCACGTCGCCCTCTGGCCCCAACCACCTGGCTAGGATCAGCGTGACATTGTCGGTGGGCCGGGATTCAAGCGTTCGCGCCATCACGCTTTGTGTAGCGGCGTTTAAGCTTATCGCTTCATCCAGACACGAAACGATGTCCTCGGGACTGAGCGTGTTGGTCACCCCGTCAGAGGCCAACATCAGCCACTCCCCATGACGCAACACCCCTTCATTACGACCGAGCCTGAGCTCACCCATCGTCGTCACGCCCAGCGCTTGGGTAAGCACGTGTTTACGAGGTTGGCCCATGGCCGTTGAGTCAGTGTGAATCCCCTGGGTGGCCCATTCGGCCGCCTCGGAGTGATCTCGAGTCAACCGGTGACAGCAATCCGACCAATAACTCCGTGCACTGCTGTCACCCACCCACACCAGCTGAAAGCGCGTCCCTGACCACTGAACCGCAACAATGGTCGAGCCCATTCCACCTGAAACACCTCGCAGAGTGGCCTCTTTAGCAATCGCTGCAGAGGAGCGACTCACCGCGCGCTCCAATGACAATCCAGCAAGCAGGTCGGCATGGACCGACTGGCACGCAAGCTCCGCAGCAAGACCGCCCTCTTTCAGCCCGCCGACACCATCAGCGACGATGAACAGCTGCTGCTCGGGATCTATCAGGAAGCGGTCCTGGTTCTCCTTGCGCCCGCCTTGATGGGTCATACCCGCCACCTCGAGTTGACCAGACAACATCAAGGTATGAAACGGGTGATCCGACGCCGCCTCCCCCGAACAGAATGCGGCATGAAGATTAGCTGGCAAAGTGCTCACGCCCGGTGGCCGTTAAAAGGCCTGATCCCAGCGCAACCCGAGCGTATAGCCCCGATGCTGATATCCATCCCGGCCGGCCGTAATGCGGTAACTGGCGAAGCCTGAAAAGCCGTAGGCAAACTGACCCGCTAGGTTAAAGGACGCATCCCAGTACTGGCCATCCAAGGTTTCCCGCTGGATATCGATCAACTGACCAAATCCCGCCACATCATTGGCGAGTTGGGCGCCGGTCGTCGCGTCGCCCCTGTTGGATTCACTGACGTAGTTCAATATCAGACCCGGCATGACCACACCAAAATCAGTCAACCAGGCGTAATCTAGCTGCAGGCCAAGGCGTAGTATCGACTTCTCGAAGTTGCTCTCCCCCACTGACAGCTCCCAGGCTTTAGAGGCATCGCCAGACGCCTCCTCGCGGTAGCCATCGACTTCTCCATCCAGATAAAAATACGAGGCCGTAGGGCCGATACGCCAACCCGATACAGAGAACATGTAACCGAGGTTGGCGGCGGCGGTCACATGGCTGCCGCCCGCTGATCCGCGATAGGTGGAGGTGAAATTACCGCTGGCGTCGAGATACGTCACGTCGCGACTCATGTCGTAATCATCATCTGCCCAACTCAGCTGCAGATCGAGAAACCCAGCGTCGCTGAATTGCCACCCGCCGTAGGCGGTGAGCGCTGTAGTCTCTGTATCGCTTTGGGCATCAGCGTAGTCCGTCTCTGTCTCACCGAAGCTGACCGCCAAACCGGCGTAGAGGTCTGGGCTAAAGCGGTAATCCGCCCCCAAAGTGAGTAACCACGCATCCTCGTCATATTGTCGACGGGCATCGGTATCGCGACGCTCAGTGACATCGATATCGCCCTGCAGGTACAGCCCCCAATTACCAAAATCGGGGCCCAGCTCACCCGCACCTGCTTGGTCAGCAGCTTCCTCAAGCAGCGCACCCGGCATGGACTCCCCAGCAAAATTCAGCGTCAAGCCCGCCAAGCTCACCCCTCTACTGGACCCGCCCTTGATCCGATTCATCCGCTGAGTGACCTGTTGGAACTGTCGCGAGGCGGTCTCCACCACCGCATCAATCCGGTTGGTCAGCAATTGTGGAGAAATCGATTGCAGTCCCGTTGACTGTTGCTCTGTAGTTGTACTGGAGGATTTCAGGCTTCGGCAGGCCTCCAGCAGATCGCGCTGCCCCGGGGTCAGAGTTTGTTCATCAGCCTCAGCGATCAGGCGCGGGCATGCATCATCAATCGCCCCAGCCACCGACTGATCATCATCAGAGAGATCCTCCAGATCCGCCAAGTCCTCGCCAAAATCCGCGATCTGTTCCTGAACGACCGAGCAACCGTTTTCATCAGTCGCTTTATCCGCATCGGTTGAAGCACATTGATCCTCAGCGTTGACTACGCCATCCCCATCATCATCGCGTTGTCCCTCACTGCATCCATTCCTATCAACTTCCTGACCTGCCGGTGTTGCAGGGCATCGATCCAGTGAATCGCTAAATCCGTCTCCGTCGGAATCGCGTTGGCTGTCAGCACACCCTTGCGCATCGACGTCTTTCCCGACTGGGGTTTCAGGACAGATATCTGTGTTGTTCTTGACACCGTCTAGATCGGCATCTTTTTGCGTGTCGGAACAACCGTCATCATCCACACTCTCACCTTTGGGAGTGGCTGGGCAAATATCTGTTTTGTCGTCTACTTCGTCGCTATCAGTGTCTTTCTG
>CALKHC010000131.1 GCA_938091425.1 uncultured Luminiphilus sp.
TTATGTGTACACAACTGCACAAACTCGATCGCCCAGCCCTCGCCATCGGGCAGCTCATTGCTCTCAAGGCCCGGGAAAAAAGACGCCATCTGCTGAGCGCCAATATCGTGAGTGATGTAGTCAATGCTGGGTTTCATGGCAGGCGGGTCGCTGACTACCTCGTTTTCGAGGTAAATCGACAAGTCAATAAAGCGTCTCATTGGGCTCTTCACTCGCTCTTGGCATCACCAACCAAACCGCAGAGTAGCGCATCCGGTTGGATGTTTGGCAAATCGGGTGGTTGGGGTTATCTTTCCAGCGTCTCTTGAGGATCTTGTGTATGCGCAGATTTTTCTTTGCTTTGACAACCTTGCTGCTCCCCATAGCGACACAAGCCCAGCCTGCGGCGTTCCCGTCAACCTATGAGGCACCCCCGGGGCAAACGGTACTGTTCAAGAACGCCACGATTCTTACCGGCGACGGACGCCGCCTTGACAGCACAGACCTCTACATCGCAGGGGGCAAAATCAAATGGGTCGGCGAAGGAGAGGTAGCGCCCAATGCTGTACAAGTCGATGCCAGAGACCGCTGGATCACCCCCGGTCTTATCGATGTGCACTCCCATCTCGGCGTATACCCCTCGCCAGGGGTAGCCGCTCACAGCGACGGCAACGAGGCTACCGCGCCCGTGACTGCTGAAGTATGGGCAGAACACAGCGTGTGGCCCCAAGACCCCGGTTTCTCGAGAGCATTGGCTGGCGGCGTGACAGCAATGCAAATTCTTCCGGGCTCCGCCAACCTGTTTGGCGGTCGCGGCGTGACTTTAAAAAATGTACCGTCGATCAGCTATCAGGGAATGAAATTCCCAGGGGCGCCCCACGGCCTCAAAATGGCCTGTGGTGAAAATCCGAAACGCGTTTATGGTAACCGAACGCAGGCTCCGTCGACGCGTATGGGCAACGTCGCAGCCTACCGTAGCGCCTGGATTCGGGCGCAGCGCTATCAGGCTGACTGGGACCGCTACAATCAAGCCGTCAAGGACGCAGCTGAGGCGGCAGAGAATGACAGCAGCGGCGCATCCGTGGCCTCAGCCTTGCTCACTAACACGCCGCCGCGGCGCAACCTCGAGCTCGATACGCTGGCCGGCGCATTACGCGGAGATATTCTCGTACACATGCACTGCTACCGGGCCGACGAGATGCTTACCATCCTCGACATGGCCAAGGAGTTTGGTTATCGCGTTGGCACATTCCATCATGGCGTAGAGGCCTACAAAATCGCGGACCAACTTGCCGACAATGAGGTCTGTGGGGCCCTGTGGGCCGATTGGTGGGGTTTCAAGATCGAGGCCTACGACGGCATTCAGGAAAACATTGCCCTGGTCGATCGCCCGGCTGGAGGCTGTGCCATTGTGCACTCAGACTCCGATGAGGGCATTCAACGACTCAACCAAGAAGCCGCCAAAGCCATGTTACGTGGCAACCGCGCCGGACTCGATATTCCTCCGGAGCGAGCGATTCGATGGATCACCTACAACGCAGCGAAATCCCTCGGCGTGCACGAGCAGACCGGCTCTATTGAAAGCGGCAAAATGGCCGATGTAGTGCTTTGGAATCAAGACCCCTTCAGCGTTTACGCCAAGCCGCTTCGGGTTTATATCGATGGGGTACTCCGGTACGAGCAGAACAACCCCTCCCTAAATCCTCAATCAGATTTTGAGCTCGGACAACTGATGGGGGCGGCACAATGAGTATCAGCCGCCTCTTATTCGCCCTGTTGGGATCTTTGCTTTTAGCCAGCCAGGGTCAAGCCGCGTCGATCCTGATCACCAATGGCACTGTCTTCACTGGCGATGATACTGAATCGAATCAACTGGACATTCTCATTGAAGACGGATTGATCGAAGCGGTCGCCAGCGACTTGAGCGACGCCCGAGCAGATCAGGTCATCGACGCCGCGGGCCGCCCCGTCACGCCTGCACTATTTGCCGGCATAACCGCAGCGGGCCTTAGCGAAATTGGCATGGTCTATGAGGCCGTCGACTCAAGGCTCAACGAGCTCTACACAGGGCTCATGCATCCCGAGTTCGACGTACGCAAAGCCTACAACCCTCTCTCCAGTGTCGTCCCCGTCACTCGAATAGAGGGGTATGGCTACAGCCTCCTCATGGCTGCTTCAGGCGATCGAACCATTTCGGGTCAGGGCTCACTGGTACGTTTCGATGGTGGCTTTGACAGTTTCGAGGGTAAGACCACGGTCTATATCAACGTCGATGGCTACAGTGGCAACAAAATAGGTGGCTCCCGTGCCGCACACTGGATGCTGCTTGAATCTACCTTTGATGAGTTATCGGTCGACGACGAAGACCTGACCCTCATCAGCGCAGCCGGAAAAGCCGCGCTCAAGACGCTGCGTCGCGACGGTCTGTTTGTTTTCCACGCCAACCGTGCCAGCGACATTCTTCAGGTGTTGGCGTTTAGCCGAAAACATAAATTGAGCGCCGTTATCAGCGGCGGGCAGGAAGCATGGATCGTCCGAGAAGCATTGGCAGCATCGGGAACAACCGTGGTGATTAATGCGCTCGATAATTTACCAGGAAGCTTTGATGGGCTGGGCGCGCGACTCGATAACGCCGCACTCCTTCACGAAGCAGGCATTACCCTGCTGTTTACCAGCGGCGAGACCCATAATGCCCGCAAGCTACGACAGGTGGCTGGCAACGCGGTCACTAATGGGCTGCCTTACGAGGTGGCGATGGCGGCTATGACCAGCCTGCCAGCAGAGATCTTCGGCGGCAGACCCAGAATGATCGCTCCGGGACTGCGCGCAGATGTGGTGATCTGGAGCGGCGACCCGTTAGAGGTCACCAGTGCCGCGGATCAGGTCATCATCGATGGCAAATTAGATCCCATGACCAGCCGCCAAACGCAGTTACTCGAGCGGTACCTGCCCACCGACCCGGGATTAGGCAGAGCCTACATTAGTCCCTGAGAGGCACTTGGGTGAGCTGCGGCGGTGCACCTTTGTGCCGCGGAGGCGGCTTAATCGATAAGGCGCTCGATCAGCCCAGTGGTGGAGTGGCCATCAACGAAATCCAAAACACGTACCTCACCACCCCGCTCCAGAACCGATTCGTGACCCGCAATCTGCTCCACAGCATAATCACCACCCTTAACTAATACATCAGGCGCTAAGGCCTTGATCAAACGTGCCGGCGTGCCCTCTGAAAACGACACCACGTAATCGACGGCGCCCAGCGCACCTAGCACCGCCATCCGATCTTCAAGCGTATTGACCGGCCGGCCGTCGCCCTTGAGGCGCCGCACCGAGTCGTCATCATTCACCGCCACAACCAACACGTCACCCAGAGCTTTGGCCTGGTGCAGATAGCGGACATGGCCGGGGTGAATCAAATCAAAGCAGCCATTGGTCATCACAATCCGCCGCCCCGCGGCACGCAGATCATCCAACACGCTCGCCAATGCAGTCTCGGCGAGCACATTGTCAGCAACGTCTGTCGATTTGGCAGAGACCGCTGTCAGCAGCTCTTCGGGAGAAACGCTTGCCGTGCCTAATTTCGCCACCACCACCCCAGCAGCATGGTTTGCAAAGTGCGCGGCGTCACGCATTGCTAGCCCCGCACTCAAGCACCCTGCCATTACGGCGATCACGGTGTCGCCGGCACCGGTCACATCGAACACCTCACGTGCACTGGCTGAGAAGTGCATCGGTGATTGCCCGATTTGAATGAGCGTCATACCCGCCGCACTGCGGGTCACGAGCACCCCCTCCAGATCCAGCGATGCCCTGAGCGCCTCAGCTTTGTCGATCAAAGCCGCGTCTGTGTCGCACCGCCCCACGACCGCTTCGAACTCGGTCAGATTAGGCGTGAGCAACGTGGCGCCGCGATAGCGCTCAAAATCCATGCCCTTAGGGTCGACCAGCGTCGGCTTTTTCAGGTCGCGGCAGTGTGCCAACAATGGCTGAACAAGCTCCAGAGAACCCTTGGCATAGTCACTGAATACGACTAAATCGGCATCTGCCAAGTGTTGTTGGGCGTACCTGACGAACAGATCATTGGCATGATTTGCCAAAGACTCCTCGAAGTCCATGCGCAGGAGCTGCTGATTACGACTCAGCACCCGCAACTTTACGATTGTCTCTGCCGGGCACGGCATCACATTCCAGCGAACGCCCGCCGCCTCAACGCAGGCTCGTAGCGCACGCGCATGCTCATCTTCCCCACACAAACCGACCAACGAGACCGACAGTCCCAGCTCGGCAAGATTGACGGCAACATTGCCCGCGCCACCGGCGCGATCCTCTTGGCCCGTCACGCTGACAACCGGCACCGGCGCCTCCGGGCTCACTCGCCGGCTCGCACCACTCCAAAAGCGGTCTAGCATCACATCACCGATCACCGTGACATTGCCGGCGCTCATATCGGGTAAAGCAGACATCAAAGGGCCTCTTCTCTAGTCTTGGCGGATGCTAGCACGGGCGCAGTCACTGACTCTGTGGACAAATGGCGCTGCGCAGCGTTCATCACGGCGCCCGGGGTCAGCGCAGACATACAGTCGAAAGTACCTCCGCAGGTGGGGCGCCTCCGACAGGGTGAACAGTGCAAATCAGCGTAAAGAATATCGCCCTCTCGCCCCGGGGCAATTTGATACGGGCAAGTCGATCCAAACAACGCGACCACCGGCACAGAAAAGGCCCAACCCATGTGGGTGAGACCTGTATCAACGCCGATTACTAGGTCCGCTAGACTCACCAGCGCGGCGCTTTCCTCAAGCGAACAGGCACCCACTTTGCTCTCAACTGCCTGCTCGGCAAAGATATGCTCCGCTGCGGGCCGATCCGCAGGCGCACCCAGCACCACGACACGCCAACCCCGTGCGAGTGCGGTTTCTGCCAGCGCTTGCCAGTGGGCTTCTGGCCAGTGCTTCTGTGGGCGGGTGGTAAATGGGCAGAACACCACATAAGGGCGCCCGTCATGCACCCGCTCGGCAAACCCCCGGGCCCCGGCGGACAGCGACACTGTCATTGAAAAATCGCCAGGCTCTAGGCCGATATATTGCATAAGACCGCGGTATTCAGAGCTGATGGTGGGCCCGAGATCCTTTGTCACTCGCTCCGTTAGCAACCAACCCGTTGGCTCTTTTGAATAGAAACCGATTCGCATCCTTGCGCCGGTCATCCATGCGAGTACCGCGCTTTTCAGAAGTCCTTGCACGTCGAGAACCAGATCAAACTGATACGTTTTTAGCATCCTGCGGAATCTCAGAACCTCACGAATCAGTCGCCACACACGGCCCTGCCGAAATAACTGCCGCCATTCGTCGCGCGGCCAAATCAGCAGCTCTGTCAGTCCAGAGTGATGCGCCAGCAGTGGCGCCACGGCGGGCTCTGCCAACCAATAGACTTCCGCATCGGGACGGGCGCGCTTGATCGTATCGATCAGCGGTGAGGCAAACACCACGTCTCCAATGGCACTGAGGCGTATCACCAGCACCCGCTCAAAAGACAAGCCTGTAGTGGAGCCTTCAGCCACGCCGCGCGTCATTGACAGGATCCAACTCCGGCTGTGGCTTGATATCCCGATCAAGTGCGATCAACAACGCCAATGTCAAAAACAAAATATTGCCGTTGAAGTAAGAGTAAAACGAGACCGAGCTGTTCAAGGGGAACAGAGCCAGTATGACCACCAAAGAACTCAGCGCGACCTCGGAGCGAGAGTCGAAAAGTCGTCGCCCAAGAAAAACAAAGAATAAGGTGTAGCCCAACAACCCTGGGATACCCGTATCGACCGCAACTTCAAGCGCATAGAGATGTGGGTGCCATCGCTCGGAGACCGGCAAAACATTGATGCTTTCCATCGACACCACCATCGAGCCCCACCCCCGAATACCCACGCCATTTATCCAGTGCTCGGTGAATCCCTGCCAGGCCGAATTCCAGAATATCGGAAGGTAGTCGAAAGCCTTATAAGCGTCAGATGCCGCCTGGCCGGCGGCCGAGGCACTGAATGTATCGCTCAAAATAAGCCCGGACAGCGCGGCAAGAGAGAATGAAAATAACAGCGACAAAAGCCATGGCGTGACCTGCACATCTGCCTCGAGGCGACGCAGGATAAAGGCATAACCCGCCAAAGCTGCCAGTGCGTGGATCATCGAAGCCTCATTACCGCTCATGACGATGGCCGCGAATAACGGCAGGGCCAAGATGCTGTTAAGCGGCGTTGAGCCCGTGCGGCGCAATGCTTCCAAATAAAAAGGGGATAAAATCGCGAGTGTCGACCCATACCCCATGCGCAGACTACCTGTGACAAGGGTGTGGCCCGAATCGAGCTCAATCAGCGGATTACCAAACACGCTGTAGCCGGTGAGCAGTTGCACCAAACCATCGACGACCCACAGCATCATCACGGCGCCCACTAAAGACATCAGGCGGGAACTTTCTGAGCGATCCAGCTTAATCTGGAGCAGCACCCATACTGCAAAGCCATAAGATAAAAAGCGAACGGCGCCTGACAGTGACCGCTCGAAGTTAATAGCGTCGAATAGAGAAAAGATTGCCGGCAGTAAAAAACAGGCAAGCACAATCCAGAATTTACGCACGCCATCTGTAGCGAGAAAGTCGCGCGGCCCTCTCGCAAAGACAATCAAGCCGACCAAAGCCATCAGCCAGATAAACTGTCTCGTGGCAGAGGATAGAGACAGGGTGAAAAACAGGAACACCCAAATAATCGACGGTGAAAGGTCAGAGAGTCGCTGCATCAAAGCTACCGCGCATCACAGCTGATCGCGGCATCCGTTACCCGAACAAGATCAGTGTATTGATTAGACGCACCCTTCACCAGCGGTGATGTGAATACTACAGACTCCTGAAATACGCACCCAAGGCCAGAGCGAGCGCTGGCCAGGTAATGGATCCAGTCGGGAAAGAGTAGATCGACAGCGCACTGGACAAAGGGAACATGGCTAGCAGCGAAATACACAGAAAGGTCGTGGCCACGCCCTGCACAGCCGCGTTCGCGACCAGCATCCACCTCACAACCAGCGTCAGAAACAGCAAGTAACCCAGCACGCCCAGCACACCGGTATCGGTCGCGACCTCTAAAATGCCGAGATGCGGATGCCAGGTGCGCGACAACATCGCATCAGGAAAAAGATCCGAGGCCTCAAGGATCGGATACATTGCACCCGAAGCACCCCGCAGTCCCACACCATTCAGCCAATTCTCTGTGAAGAGCACCCAACTGGCTTTCCAGAGCTCCGGCCGAAATGCAAGTGCCGCATTCACCTCCATTTCACTCGCGCTGACACTGCCGCCAAGCAGCAACAGTCGTTCAGCGAGGTGAGGAACCAGCAAAATCGGCAGTAGCAAGCCGCATAGCGATAAAACGACCACGCCAATAGGCGTCCAGTAACAACTTGAGGAGCGGCCACGCACCCAGAGTGCGCCACACAGCATAGCGCTCACCAGCAGCAGCAACGCCGAGTAACGACTAGCGCTGAGAGACACCGCGACTGCCAACAACGGTACCGCCATCCACAGCGCTGGCAGGCGCCGACCGTGCAGACGGAGCGTTTCAAACAGGAACGGCGATAACACCGCTAAATTGGGACCATAGTCCAGCCCCATGGAGCCTGTGACCTTGTGCCCTTCCGGCAGTCCTGTAAACAGCGGATAGCCGCTGAGGCTGATCCCTCGCCACTCCTGCACGATGCCATCCAGACTCCAGAGCACCAGCAAACCGGTCATCCAGAGTACCGTGGTAGACCACTGAGACTCACTGGGCGCGAGCCTTAGAAAGACCATTCCGGCTAACCCGTAGGCCACGAAGCGGGCAGCAGTAGACAAGGTGCGCTCCAAATCTGCGGCGCCCGGCAATGACAGTAAACCTGGAACCAGAAAACACAGCACCAAAAGCCACAGTGGCCCGGCCCCCGATTGTTGGCGCCAGCTACCCCGAGTCATCACCAACAGCACCAGTGACCCCATCGCGGCCAGCCAGATCAGCAACTGTGTAGAAGACAGCACGCCATAGAGCCCCACCCAGCCGACAATCCACCAGGCCGTGGGCAAATCTCGGCATCGCTGAAACCACTGATCCAGAGGGGACTGCTGATGGGGTGAGGTGGGCATGAAACGCTCTTAAGCTTCGCCAATATGCTAGTTTAGCATCGCCTTTGGTGACAAGGCTTGCCACCATGCACTCCATCTCAACACGCGTCGGCCGAGGGCCGGCGACTGCGCACAGGAACTGATTCGAATCATGCTGCTATCGCGACGCTACCAGTTTTTATTCGTTCATATCGCCAAAACAGGCGGCACCAGTGTCCGTAACGCGCTGCAGCGTTACCGGTGGCGAGATCCCTATTACCTGCCGCAGTGGATTGCCAGCAAGTTAAGTGGCGCTGCCGGCCACACTCTGGGAATTAAGCTGCCGCGGCACTGCAAGGCGATTACCGCTCAAGTAATGCTGCCTAGGGAGGTGTACCAGGGGCTCTTCAAATTTGCGTTCGTCCGCAACCCCTGGGACTTGCAGGTGAGCTCCTACCACCACATTAAACGTGAACGACCCCACCTGCTTGGCAACGATGAATCGTTCAGCGCGTTTTTGCACCGAAAATTAGACCAGCAGCGCGAGTGGCAATACCACATTGATACTTCCATCACGCCACAACTTGACTACCTCGTCGATTTACGAGGCAACCAAATCGTAGATTTTGTGGGCCGCTATGAGTCGCTGCAAGCGGACTTCGATCATTGCTGCGAGCAAATCGGCCTACCGAAACAAACACTGCCGCACAGGCGACGGGCCGGGGATCGGAGCGCTTATCGTGATTACTATGACGAAGACACTAAGGGCTTGGTCGAGCGACACTTCGCTGCCGATATCGATGCCTTCGGATACCAATTCTAGGCCGCTACAGCCTGTCCCGCATCGGTCTCTTCGGCTTCCAGCGCTGCAGCATGATCAAAGGAGCGAAGGCACCTCACTCAACCCGGTTACGAGCTGAATATCGGGCGCGGATGCCGCGGAGCGTGATGAGCCCGCCACCTTAAAAAGTCTGGTGACGCCAGCCGCCCTGCCCGCCTCGATATCAGAGTCCTTATCGCCCACCAATAGCGACGTCTTGACGTCAATACCATGATCGCGGACCGCGCGGTGAATCATCCCCGGCGCGGGCTTTCGGCAATGACATTGCTTGCGGAACTCGCCCTCTGCCTCGGTCGGGTGATGCGGACAGTGATAAAACCCGGAGACCCTGACGCCGACAGTGCTGTACAGGTAGTGTGCGATCGCTTGATTCAGCGCCTCAAGGTTTGTCTCGCTGTAATAACCGCGACCAATTCCGGATTGATTCGAGACGACAATCAGCAGATAGCCCGCACTCTGAAGCTCGCGCAGCGCCTCGGGCACGCCCGGTAAAAATTCAAATTGCTCCCAGGCACTGACGTATCCGTGGTCAACGTTGATCACACCATCGCGATCCAAGAACACCGCTCGGGTCATCCTGCAGACCTGCTCCTACCGACCAAGGCTCACCTCACACCAACTCCAGTCCTTGCTCGATCAGCGCGCAGAGCAAGTGCACCACCACGATATGGCATTCTTGAATGTGGGCGGTATCCTCTGCCGGGACGACCACTGCTGCATCGCAGCAAGCCTTTAACGCGCCTCCATCCCGGCCCGTCAAGCCAACGATCCCGCAACCCAGTTCCCGGGCCTGCTCGCAGGCTGCCAACACACTGGCACTTGCTCCCGATGTGGAGATGGCAATCAGTACATCGCCGGGGTTAGCCAAGCCGGCAACCTGGCGGCTGAACACAGCGTCATAGCCATAATCGTTCGCAATGGCTGTGAGCGCAGAGGTATCGGTAGTCAAGGCGATGGCGGCGATAGCAGGCCGATCGGCAATAAAACGCCCCACCAGTTCGGCGGCCATATGTTGCGCGTCCGCCGCCGAACCGCCGTTACCACAAATCAGTAATTTATGTCCGTTGGCCAATGCGGCGATACACCGCTCTGCTGCCTGCTGAATATCACCTGCGGACGCCGCTAGCTTGGCGAGCACCTCTTGATGCGCATCAATATACGAACCAATAAATTGCTGCACGTTGCCTCCCATGAATGGTCTTGTGCGACTCTCACCATAACGGCGTCTCACTCACCACACATGGTAACAGTGAAAGCACTCAGGGGACTTCACTTTAGCCTTGCGCCCGCCCTCACCTGTGTTGGCTTTGACAATCCTAACTGCTAGCGCGGCCGGCCAGGCGCCTGGCAAAAGGCCGAGCCGTCACGCCGTGAATAACGAGACTGATACCGACAGTAAGAATGGTCACCGCGACCAACGTGCCGGCCTCTGGAATCTGCTCTGACCACACGATGGTGGCGAAGGCCAAACTGGCTAAGCCACGCGGTCCAAACCACGCCAAAAAGGCTTTGCTTGTCATGGGCTCACCCGTGCCAGTGAGAGAGAGAATAATTGGAATCATCCTTACAGCGGTCAGGCTGAGGGCAGCATAAATCACCTCGCCCCAACCAACATAGGGCAGTGCCGCCGGCAACAGCATCATCGCAAACAACACCCATGCCGCCATTGCAAAAACCTCTCCCACACCTTCGGCAGGCAGCAACATCGCATGGACATCCTCTTTCATCGCGCTGCGGAAACAGAGTCCTCCGACAAACGCGGCTATGTAGCCGCTGCCGTGCAATCCTTGAGCGACTGCAAAGATAAGCACTGCTAGTGCAGGAACACTCATTCTCTGCCACACGTGGCCCAACCAGTCTGCCTGTCGTGCTAGCCGCACGGCCTTGGCTGCGATCAAAGCCACGACCACTCCAACGGCAAGACCAATACCGACCTCTTCAGCCAATAACTCAAGGGCAACACCCTCGCCTCGGACTGCAGCACCCTGCTCAAGCGCAATAAACAGCAGCAAGAAGGGCACGCACAGGCCGTCATTGAGACCGCTCTCAGCACTCAGCCCCTCCCGCAGGTGAGGGGGCACTCCCTGATTAGTAACAACCGCCTTACCCAAAGCCGCGTCCGTTGCCGCGAGCATGACGCCAAGAATGGCCGCCTCAAAAACAGAAAATTCGGGGAACAGCGCCATGGCAAGCAATGCACCCAGCACTATCGTGACAGGCAAGCCCAAGAGCAACATTCTGCCGGGTATGCGCCAATTCTTTCTCAACACACTCAGATCTGCACTGGCAGCATCAACAAATAGAAACAACGCGAGTGTCAGGTCGATCAGCAATTTGCCGTTGCTCGAATTCACAGAGGGACTAAACCACTCCAAACCCAGCGGACCCAGCGTCACTCCGGCCATGACGAATACAATGGGTCCAGACAGTGACAAACGCTCTATCTTTTCGGAAATCAGGCTATAGGTGAGCAGCAATGCAGCAAAGCACGCGAGCGCGAAATACATGGTGGTCATCCTAAAAGCCGTTAGTCGCTGATGGTAAGCGAAGACGACCTTAGTACGCCACGGAGGGCGGGGACCAGAGAGGCTTGACCTTATGTCGCCGCGATAAAAGCTAGCCGAGAGGGATCGATAGGAGAAAAGCGCTCAGACGGGCCGATGCCACCGGACCTAAGCAGAGAGGCGGAGAGCTACTGATCCGCCCCGCTGTGCAGCTCTTCCTCGCCGAGCTCAACCAGCAGATGGGTGACCGCATAGTCGGGAATTTCGTCAACCGGGATTTCACGGCGGTGCTGCACCAGCATTTCTTCCGAGACCATGCCTTTGGCGCGCAAAATGAGCCGCTGCAGGCGATGCTCGATATCTTGCTCCAACGTCATTTCAGCCCGCCGCCGCTCGCCCGCAGACACATCGGCGTCTTGCAAAGCCGCCTTACCCGCGTCGCGCAGCAGCGCCTCTAGCCTCGCGCGCTGGGCCTGAAACTCACTACGACTGCAGGTTTCCTGAGAAGAGAGCGCCTCGGCTGCTGTTCGCTGTGACATGGCTCATTCCGAATATTGGTATCAGAGTCTCTACGCGCCATCATCATGACTGGTTTTCCTCACGCACTATCACGCCTCGTAACGAAGTGCTGGAGACATTCTGATGAAACGAGTTCATATTACGTCTATAAATAACTGTTTTTATTGATATAGAAGTCTTCATCAGTCGCCCTTTGCAAGCTCAGCAGACTCTGAGACACTGGATCACCTTAAGAGGCAGACGCCTCAAAATAATGGGATGACAAGGTGAGCACCTATGACCGGTAACGCGCCAGCACACCCACTGAAACGCAGTCCCCATAAGCTCAAGCTGGGTGTGTTCGGGCTAAATGTCAGCAGCGGCTGCTCCATGACAGAGCGGCCAGACACGCTCAAGGTTGAGTGGGATGAATCCGTGAAGATCGCTCAGCTCGCGGAGCAGGCAGGTATTGAAGCGGTCATCCCTGTAGCCCGCTGGAAAGGCATGGGTGGCAAGATAAATTTCAACCACCGCAATTTTGAGACCTTTACTTGGGCCGCCGGTTTAGCCGCCAAGACTGAGCAAATTGGGGTGTTTGCGACATTCCACGTGCCGACCGTACACCCCGTGCGTGCCGCGAAAGAAGTGGCAACGATCGATCACATTTCGGGGGGTCGCTTTGGGCTCAACATCGTGGCGGGCTGGAATGAGCGAGAAATCGCCATGTTTGGCGTGCCACAAAAAGAGCACGACGTGCGCTATGACGTAGCGGATGACTGGATTTCTCTATGTAAGGAGCTGTGGACGGTCGAGGGCGAGTTCGATTACGCCGGGCCCCACTTCATCTCACCAGGGTGCTACTCAGAGCCAAAGCCGCTGCAACAGCCTTGGCCGGCACTGATGAGCGCGGGCAATAGCCCCAGAGGCCAGGCATTTGCTGCAGCCCATGCCGACTTTAACTTTGTCGTGGCACAAGATATGGCGACCGCGGGAGACATCGCCGCTAACGGCCGCCGCCTAGCAAAAGAATCATTCAATCGTGACATGCAGATTTTTGGGCAAGCCTACATCGTTTGCCGCGAGACCGAGCAAGAGGCACAGGACTTTGTCCGCGAATACGTCTACGACCGCGGTGACTGGGAAGGTGTTCGCAATCTTCTGGATGTGCTCGTTCCCAACTCGCAGAGCGCGCTCGGTGACGGCTGGGAGGCCATGGCCGCCAATCTGATCGCGGGCTATGGTGCGATCCCGCTGGTTGGCACGCCCGAGCAGATAGTGGATGGCATGCTGGCGTTCTCCAATGCTGGGCTCGATGGCATTACCTTGAGTTGGGTAAATTACGAGGAGGGCCTGACCCAATTTCGCGATACCCTTCTCCCCATGATGCGGCAGGCAGGTTTGCGCGAATAACAGCCAGACTGACGAGATTGATCAGGCCGATCAGGCTCACCATGGGGTAAACGCAATGAGAAAACTGGAAGACATGTCGATTTTGGTGACGGGCGGCGGCTCGGGTATTGGGGCCGACTGCGCAAGACGTTTCTGCAGCCAAGGCGCCAGCGTCACCATTAGCGGGCGGCGCCTCGAAAAACTCGAGGAAATCAAGGATGAATTGGGTGAGCGGTGTCACGTTGTTCAGGGCGACGTGACCGTGCAGGCTGACCGCGAGACTATGCTCGCCGCCGCAATTGAACACGGCGGGCGACTCGATGCGCTCGTCAACAACGCTGCCAACATGTATCGACAGCCCGTCGACGGCTACACCGAGGATTTTTTAAAGGACGCATTCGACACCAACGTGGTCTCAGCCATGATGCTGTCGAGCATGGCGGTGCCTCACCTTGAATCAACGCAAGGCGCGATCGTTTTCATTGGCTCCACTCACACGCGGCGGGCGTGTCCGGGTGCCTCGCCCTACGCCACCACCAAGGCGGCACTTGAGGGGCTGACGAAGGTCATGGCCGCTGAGCTCGGACCCAAGCAGATCCGCACCGGCTGTATTCTGCCGGGCGCGGTCTCGACGGAGTTAAACCTCCGCGCTGGCCTATTCACAGCAGAGCAGGCGAAAGAGCGTTACGACGCCGTAGCCGGCTTGCACGCGCTGGGGCGCATCGGAACGGGGACCGAAGTCGCCGAAGGGGTCGAATACCTGATCTGCGCCGAGTGGGTTACGGGTGTGGCGCTGGAGGTTGACGGTGGTATTGGGTTGGGCGCGTCTCATTTTTAAGCTGTCACCAACCAACTCAAACATCTCTCACTGCCAGAGGACGTTGCTAAAACTGATCGCTGTGTTAGTTGTCGCGATCATTTCTGGCTGCGATATCGGTCGCCTGATACTGACCGCAGATCCCTGGGACCCGCCGCCAGAACCTGCCGCCGCTCAGGAGCCACTGCCTAGAGAGGCATGCACTCATGTCGTTGAGGAGCGTCAGCCACTATTCGGGGACCTGCATCTGCATACCTCGCTGTCGATGGACGCCAACTCTCTCGGGACCCGCACCCTACCCGACGATGCCTATGCCTTTGCAACCGGCACACCCATCGCTCTCTATGGCGGCGCGCCCGGGGCCGAGTCAAAAACCATTCAGATTGACCGCCCCTTGGATTTCGCCGCGGTCACCGATCATGCGGAGTGGATGGCTGAGGTGTCACTGTGCACCACACCGGGCTCCCGCTCCTACGACAGTACCGGCTGCGCTATTTATCGCGGCGAACAGGATTCTTTATTAGCCAAAGCATTAGGGGCGAAGGGGTTTCGTGCACGCATTGGCGGTCTCATAGAAATCGGGGGCCGCCGGGACGACGTGTGTGGCGAGAACCAGGCAGCCTGTCGTAAAGAACTCGGTAATGTTTGGCAATCCGTTCAGGCATCGGCTGAGCGTTGGTACGACCGATCCTCGGACTGCAGTTTCACCACGTTCAATGCCTGGGAATACAGCCGCTCACCCCAATCCACCAAGATTCATCGCAATATCATCCTGCGCAACGAGATCGTGCCTGAGCTGCCTATCTCCGCTTTGGAAACACCCGCGGAAATGGACATGCGGCGTCAACTACTCGAGCAATGCAATGAATCCGGCTCGGGCTGCGAGGCCATTGCCATTCCCCACAACCCCAACCTCTCTAATGGCCAGCTGTTTCGCGCTGAGTACGTTGAACTTCCGCTGGCAAGACAGCGAGAGGAAGCGGAATTGCGAGCAAGACTCGAACCCGTGGTCGAGATGATGCAAATCAAGGGCGAAAGTGAGTGCCGCAACGGTATGTATCAGGTCCTCGGCGGCAATGATGAGCTCTGCGAGTTCGAGAAGATTCGAGACTTCGGGCAACCTGAGCTGTCAGATTGCGCCGAGGGACAAAGTAAAGGCGCTCAAGCAGGAAAAGGCTGCACCAGCCGCACCGATTACGTGCGCTACGCGTTGATCGACGGATTAAGAGAGAAAAAACGCCTCGGCATTAACCCCTATCAGTTTGGGTTGATCGGCAGCACTGACTCTCATACCGCGGCGCCTGGCGCCGTCAGCGAGTACGAACAGCCCTACAAATACGGAACGACGGTAGATCAAACGCTAACTGTAGCCGAGCGACCGCGTGCGGTGGCATTTCAAAATCCGGGCGGACTTGCCGGTGTGTGGGCCGAGGAAAACACGCGAAACGCTATTTTTGATGCGCTTAAGCGCCGCGAGACGTTTGCCACCAGCGGGCCGCGCATTGCACCGCGCTTTTTTGGCGGCTGGCACATCCCGGGAGATATTTGCGCCACTCCCAACCTTGCTAAAGCCGGCTATCAGCATGGCGTGCCCATGGGCGGCGTGCTGAATGCCAAACCCAAACAGGATGCGAGACCACGGTTTGTTGTCGCGGCCAATGCCGACCCCGGCACGACCGGCGCACCCGGGCATCCGCTTCAGCGGATTCAAATTATCAAAGGCTGGGTCGGATCCGATGGAGCGTTTCATCAATCCGTTATCGATGTGGCGGGGAATGCTAACAACGGCGCCACAGTGGACCCACTGAGCTGTGAAGCTGAAGGCGATGGTTTTGCGACCTTGTGCGGAGTCTGGGAGGACTCAGAATTTGATCCACGGCAAGATGCAGTCTATTACGCTCGAGTAGTCGAAAATCCAAGCTGCCGGTGGTCAACACGGATGTGTCTATCGCTCCCAGAGGACCAGCGACCCGATGGGTGCGACCACCCGCGCATCCCAAAAGTGATTCAGGAGCGGGCCTGGACCGCACCTATCTGGTTCGACTCAAGCCATTAGGCTTCAATGGGTCGATCCGAACTGAATGGCCATCAGACATCCTGACATTCAGGTATCTCTGGGTCATCCAGCAGCTCGTCGCAAGACATATCTGCCATGACGAGGAAGCAGCGTTTCATTAACTCAACCTTTTCTGCATTGGGCCCAGCATTCGCCTGCGACTCAATCTGGTTGATCTGACTCAATTGAGCCTCACACTGCCCCGCCATCCGGGACTCAATCATCTGCAACATTCCCGACTCCATACCCCTACTACGCATCTCTTCGACACCGCACGTTTGACTATGAGCACACTGCGCCATGAAAGCGTCGGCGAGGGAGGCGCCTTCATCTGCAAGAGTGACCCCGCTTTGTAGCGCCCATACGGTGGCCAAAAGTAAAATCAAAACGCGCATGCTTCTTATCCCTTGGTCCTTGGTCTTTCACTGACCCTTAGAACAATGACGCTTCAAAAGCCTTGGCTAATCCACGTTAAAGCGGTTGCTGGCGTTGTGCCCGTCATTCGCGTGTCACTTTGAATCGGCGATTGAGCATGCTTAGATAGTGATTATTGAATGAGGGGCATAGCATGCAGCTATCCAACGAGCTTTTCTTCGCGTTATTCAGCATTGTCATGGTGGTCGCCGTGATTTGGTTCATGCGCAGCGCCACCCGGTTTAAGGCTTGGGCCAAAAGTCGCGACGAGAAAAACATGGATGAGTGATGTCGCCACAGGGGCGCCGAACCGCACATTGAAGCTAATTCTCACGTTGTTTTTGACGCTCTCAAGCGGAGCTTTGGGCGACACAAAAAGCGCTGATGATTGGCAAATAACCCAACCTGATGCTGTCAGCCTCTCTGGGGAAGCTTTGTCATCGATTTCTCAGGACATTGAGAACGGACGCTATGGGCACATCGATGCGTTTCTGGTAGCTCGCCACGGCAAACTGGTCTTCGAGCAATACTACAAGCACGACTATCCGTCGATATACCGGCGAGAAGCCGCGACGCCGGGCGCGCTGGTCGTTAACGACCCCAGCGGGCCTTATAACTATTTCAATCCGTGGTGGCACCCCTACTACCGGAACACAACGCTGCACTCCATGCAGTCAGTCACCAAATCCGTTGTGTCCGCACTGGTGGGTATTGCGATATCCCGAGGGGAATTCCCCGATCTCGATACACCGGTGCTCCAGTTCTTCGACGAGGCACGCGTTGAAAACGTTGATAGCCGGAAACGTGACATGACACTGCGCGATCTGCTGACCATGAGCGACGGTTTACTGTGGGATGAGAACCTCCCCTACAACGATCCAGATAATTCATTTGCTGTCATGACCAAGGCGAAAAATTGGGTGCAGTACACCCTTGATCTGCCCATGGGTAGCGAGCCGGGCACTCGCTTCAATTACAACAGTGGCGCCACACTTATCTTGGGCCACATTTTCCGTCTCGCGACGGGCATCGACATCGAAGAATATGCGGTCGAGCATCTGTTCATGCCACTCGGTATTGATGATTACTACTGGGATAGGACGCCCTACGGGCTCACCGATACGCAGGAAGGCTTGTATATCTCTGCGCGGAGCCTAGCCAAAATTGCGCAGCTCTTTTTGCAGAAAGGCCAGTGGCAAGACGAGCAAGTCATCCCAGCCACATGGGTGGAGGAATCCATTGCGGTACACTACCTGACTGGCGCAGAGGGAGAGGAGGCCTACGGCTATCTGTGGTGGTCTCAGCCCTACACCTTCGAGGAAACAACGCTAAGGGCCTACTTTGGCAAGGGGTTTGGTGGGCAAAGGCCCATTTTTCTGCCGGAGCTGGAGCTGGTGATTGTGCTTACGGGCTGGAACATCTTGCCTGGACAACCCTTCTTCCATGCTATCGAAGCGATCGAAAGAGTCACCGCTGCGTTGATTGAGTAACGAGGCAAGCACCTCTGGCTTTTTCATAACGGCGGGTTAGCCGCTTACAGACCCAACTCATCTCTTTGGCATTGCGCGCAAGTGTCTTACGGCACAGTCTTGCCAAATACCCATAGTTGAGACTCACGTCATGCTTCGCGCCCTATTTGCCATTTTACTTTTTACTGCCCTCCCTGCGTCTGCTGACCCGACTTTGGAGGGCGTTTGGAGGATAGCGAGCACCTCCTATGACGACGAAATGGTGACGATTTTAGAACCCCGGCAAATCAAAATATTTACGGGTGAGCACGTTTTTTATACCTATTATTTTAAGGTATCTGAGCAGCGGCCCAACTATCTCTCCGTGGGTCACGGCACCTACTCCTATGCCGACGGCGTGCTCAGAGAAACCATCGAAAACCACTCGCATCGCGATCTGATAGGCAAAAAATTTGAAGTGGCTGTCTCGGTGACCGAGGATAAAAACTCTTTCACTCAAGTGGTGGATTTGGGCAAGTATGTGCTTCGTGAGACTTGGGCCCGCATCGAGTAGCGACCCTGCTTCGCGATGATTGGCGGAGAGGGAGTCCCCCATAAGCCATATAAATAATGGCTTTAAGTCTATATTCCGCCCATTATTCCCCCCAAAGTCATTCAGATAAAGCCATGGGGGGCATGCAAAGTCTAACAGGTACCGCTGGCCGTC
>CALKHC010000132.1 GCA_938091425.1 uncultured Luminiphilus sp.
GTCGCCGACACAACGCACATCGAACGCCACGGAATCCGTGGCGTCGATGGCGTGTTGAAGCTCACGGGCGCTGTCCTCTGAACGAGTCAGTACCGTGAGCGCTGCGACATCCTGCCCCATGAAACCATTGCCGATCGCCGCTAGCTCATTGCGCATACTGTCACCCACCATGACCACACGCTTTCCCTGAAGCTTGTTCAGGTCGGTCTGGCTTGGGGGTAACAGCAGCTCTCCTTCAGTCACGGAACGATCAAACTTCAGTCCGCCTGAGGGGTGGAAGGTCTCGCCACTGACGATGTCATCAGCGAGATGGAATACAGTAGACAGGCCAACCTGCTCGTCCGTTGGCATCTTGTGCAGGTGGAGTCGATTCAGAATGCCGGACTCAATCTGCGCAGCGGATTTCTTGGATTCCGCTGTATCGAAGAACGGTTGCGGTGCGTCGACGAACGCCTCCATAAAGGCATCGCGCTGCTCGGCGGTTAGAATGCCGCCGTTGACTAAACGGTCCACCAACTTACCGGCAATGCCTTCGTGCATCAGGAAGCGCGAGGAGTTCCCTGCGCCGCCGGCATCAATCACCTGGCCGACCAGGCGAGTCAGTGCCTTGGGCATGTCATTGCCGGAGGGCAGTTTGGCCACATCATTGGCCGCTAACGCCATAATGGTATCGACGCTGAGGCCCTCCTTGAGGTCGCTCAGGATGGCTTTGTGCACCTGATTCAGGCGCTTGTTTTCGAGTACCAGCCGACCGCGGCGGTCAAACAGACCCGGCGCATCACCGAGGCCGCGCAGTCGGGCACCATCCACCGGTCCCGGTGCAAGGGCGTTGATTTGGATCTCAGGCCCCAGATGCCGCGACAGGATCTCGGCCAAGACTCGCTGGCCGGCCTTAGATACAGCGTAGTCGCCCCGGTTGGGGTAGGCCACCGCGACGTATTTTTCACCGCCAAAGTAGCTTGATACGTTCAGGATTGAACCCTTGCCCTTATCCTTCATCACCGGGCCAAACTTGCGGATCAGTGAGTAGTTAGAGATCAGGTTGGCTTCCATGGTGCGGTTCCAATCCGCCAAGGTCATATCGACCACCATTTCTTCCGCGCCGGAGATGCCGGCGTTATTGATCAGGAAGTCGACATTGCCAAAGAGTTCGATGGCACGGTCATACAGCGCATCCAGTGCTTTGGGGTCGCCCACATCGATATCGGCCATGATGCTGACCCGCGTATCAGCTTGCGGGTAACCAATGCCGCGCAGTTCTTCAACGATCTCGTCTCGCGCTTCTTCCAACTTGGCCGCACTTCTAGCGCTCAGCAGTACGCGACAGCCGGCAATAGCAAGGTAGCGACCGAGCTGCAAACCGATACCCAGGCTGCCACCAGTGATAACAGCTGTTTTGCCTTTGTGCAGACCAGGGAGCACTCGCATCAGCGGTGTTGGCATGGATTCCTTGCCGGTGGCGCGCTTGATGCTTTTCGGAATCCACAGGTTGATTGGGTCCATTTGGCGCACGCGGTTGGTCAGCGTAGCAGCCCAGTCAGCAGCGAAGGTCAGGTTGTCCTTGTCTTCGCTGTCGTAGCGCACCAACTGATTGGGTCGCACGGCCCATTCCAGGTCGCCCGCGTTGAGTAGCGTCTCGTCTTCGTGACGCCAGCCACGGATCAACGCCTCGATGGAAGCGCGAATCACTTCGTTGAGCAGGTTGCCATGGGTGTCGCTGCCATTGGTGGCGTAGGTGATGGCCGGCGGCTCGCACTTTCCGAACCAACGCGAGAGATTGCTCGCCAACATGCTGGCAAAGGCAACTGGTGCCACGACCTCTTCGCGAACAAAGTTCTCAACGTCTTCATCAGTGGCGCCGCAGAGTGAGTGGCCATAGTGACCATTAGGCTTGCGCGGCAACACAATCACACCATCAAGACGCCCGAAGTGGTCGTCAATAAATTGCAAGGTGCGATCAACCGATTCGCGTCGCAGCGGATCAAGGTGCGACAGCTGAATTTCATCCAGCCCCTTGGTCTGGATTAGCGACCGCGCATGACCGACAGATTCCAGTGAGCGGAACGCCAAAAGCACATGGGCGCCACTGTTAATGTGACGCTCGGCGTAGGTCAACGCTTGCTCGTAATCGGAACCACCCAGAATCAGTACGACGTGATTGGTGAGGTCTTCGAGGCGCTTATCCGGCCAGGACACCAGTTGCGAGCGACTCTGCGCTGGCACCTGCATGCCGTTGGTCACTTCAACGTGGTGCCCGGATACCGCTGCTGATTCTTCGGAAGCCAGCCAGACGATGCCGTTCGCTACATCCGTTGGTGTGGGGTAGCGGTACTCCAGACCCTCCTCGCCATTGTTGCGCGTGGTAATCATGAGGTCACGGAATTCCTGACTGGTGCTACCGGGTGCAATATTTTGTAGCTCGTCCATGCGGGCGAACACGGTATCAATCCGCTCCGATTCGATCGGCCCGGGGAACAACGTATTAACGCGGATGCCGCGCTCTTCGCCCAGCTCCAATGCGAGGCCTTTACCAAGCGCGTTTAAACCCGACTTCGGCACGACATAGGGAATACGACCGTAATAGTGGGTGCGCGAGAAGATCGTCGACACGTTGACGATCGTGCCGCCGTCGCTCAAGTGCGAGGCCGCCGCCCGCGCCATGTTCCAGGGCGCGCCGAGCAGGTTCATAGCCGAATCGAACATGGTTTGGTCAGAGCCGGCTGCCCGCATCTCGACATCCGTAAAGGGAATGTCACGTAGCGTATATTTAGGGCCTGCGGCGCCGGCGTTGTTGACCAGCACGTCTAGCTTGCCAAAGGTATCCACCGCTCTTGAGACGATGTCCCGACATACTTGAGGATCTGCGCAGTCGCCGACGATTGTAGTGATGTTCTCTGCGTCGAAACCCTCTTCAGCGAGCTCCTCGACAAAGGCATCCAGCTTACTTTGGTCGCGGCCGGTCATGGTGACCATGGCGCCTTCCCGCAGCAAGTGACGGGAGATATAGCGGCCTATGGAGCCCGCAGCGCCAGTCAGAACGACAGATTTATTTTCGAGCCGGCGCCCCGCGAGAGACTGAGCAATAACAGTGTTGGCTAAGTTCGACATATCGTTCATCTAAGCGCTCCGGCTGATCCAGTTTCGACTTTGGCAATCACTTCACCGCGCTCGGCTGCGTCACGCAGCGCCCAGGCGCGGTAAAGCTCGTCTTTGGTTTTGAGGCCCATACGCGGTAAAGCATGGGTAACAACATAGTTAGCACCGCCGTGGCGGTTCTCCCACATCGCCTGATGGATCTCGGCGATGTCTTCAATAGGTCGCGCCAGAGGCGGCAGCACATCGATCTGAGCGGCGGCGATTCGTTGCTGCATTTCCGCAAATTCACGCGCGGTATTGAGGTGCGTACCGCGAATCTCCGCAGTGGGCATAATGATGTGACGCTGCCGCATCCAAACCTGTGGTGCATAGAAGGTAAAGCGCTGACCGCTAAGCTCCTCGGCGTAGACCACCTTGCCCACATTGGGTTTGACAAGCGAAGTGGCGAGGGCGAGTCCATCGCGACCGGCACGCTCGAACACCACGTCGGGCAAGCCACGCTTGTCGAGAGTGTTGCGTAGGAAGGGTGCGATCGCCGAGCCGATGGGCTTCAGCGTGCGATCCGAGAACAACCGAACGGCTTCTTTGAAAGCCTGTGATTCGGTAAACGGGTTGGGCATTTGCGCAAACGGCCCGGGCGGGTCGTAGTCATCGCCTAGACGTCGCTCAATTTCTTCGAGACTCACGACGCCTTTAACTTGTGCGCCAAAACCGAGGGAGTTCACGAACTCACGTTGCGGCACCGTGTCCACCAGAACGGCAATCTGCGCGCCGCGCTGGCAACCCACTTCAATGGCTTCGATCGCCACCCGATCCACAATGCCGTCCTCGGCGCCGGGCCCATAAACAATCAGTAGGCTCTGACCGGCACGCAATCCGGCACGAGTAAACATCTCTGAAGGGCTAGCGCTGCCTTGCTTACCCATAAAGGTGAAGCGATAGCCCGAAGAGGCACCGTAGAAAGTCAGCACGCCGCCTTCGCCCAGGGTCTGAAAAGAACGAGGGAAGGCTGTCTCACCTGCGTGGGAAACAACGTAATCGATACTGCCGCCCGCCGCAGCTTCAGTCGCCGCGACAAAGCTTGCGCCCTGCGCTTCCCAATTCGCCCACTCAGCGGGGTCATCAGGTACCGGAGTGAAGGCATCTGCCCACTGCGGATTTTTTCGATCAACTGCAGCGCCGCCAACCGCCTCGACTCTTGCCGCGCGCTCTGCATTGGAGACCATGCCCACGACATCGAGCCCGCTGCTTACGGCGCTGCGCAAACAGTCATAACCCGTCCCGGTCGAGGCGCCCTCAACGAACAGCCGCTTGTTCGGCTCAATGTCGAGCGTGTGATACAGCGCCCGGTGAATCGTGCCTAGCGTCAAACCATAAGAGCCCGCTTCTTCAAAGCTCAGGCTGGGCAACTTGGGGTGCAACTGCGGGCCTTGTACTGCCAGAAACTGTGCGTGGCTGCCGTCATTGCGTTCATATCCCTGAATCCGGAAGTCGGCCGCCATAGGGTCGAGGCCCTGGTCGGGGGAGAGCAGCTCGCTCTGACCCGAGTAAACGGTGCAGACATCGCCAACCGACAAGCGCCCCTCGGCAATCAACTCACTGCCCAGACGAACGATCATGGCCACACCGCCAGAGCCTGTGACCTGTACATCGGCGTCTCGTGCATCGAAGGGTGATACCGGGATGCCCGTAATGGCCCAGATGTCATTGAAGTTCATCTCAGACGCCAACACGTAAACCAGCGCCTCGTTGGGCTCTGGTTCAGGGGTCTCGAAGATCAGCTTGATCTCGGCGTCGACCGGGTCACCGTGCGCGGGCTTGCCATCTTCGGCTGACTTCGGGACACCATAGCCGTATTGGTAACGGGGAACGGGAGTGACCCCGGGGAAGAAGCTGGCGCCCATGGGAAGCAGTTCTCCCGATGCCAGCAGTTCATCGACCTGTTCGCCCGAGGCAGTCGGAGAGATATCAACGTATTGGGTTGGCAGCGGTGCGCTGCGCTTCTCGAGGAACGCTGTGATCCCGGTGGGCCCTGATTCAGGGTCACAGACTGCCTCGGCAAACAACTCAGCCTCGTGTAGCAGGCCAGCCGCCTGTCCTTTTTCAGCACCCACTGCCACCGCGTCCAGCACACGCGCCACCTGCTTTTCGCGCCCGCTGGCCCGGATCTGAGACAGCGCCTGCTGCAATGCAGGTTGCTCGAGAATGGCGTCTGAGTAGGGTATCGCCTGATCGCGTGCTGCCAATGCCTTCTGGTGCTCTTCCTGCGCCGCGGCCAGGGGTCCTTGTTGGGAAAAGTAGTCTCGGAGCCGCTGCATCGCAATCTCCACAGGAGAGGCCGCGACTTCTGTGACGACCTCGTCCACCAGACCGCACTCGATGGCCTCTGCAGTCGAAATATTCCGCCCGCTCACCATCAGGCGCAGAGCTTCCGCCATGCCTGCATCGCCGCGCCGACGATGCAGTTTTCGCACCAGTCGCTGTGTGCCGCCATAGCCCGGCAATAGATTCAAATTGATTTCTGGCTGCCCAAACTGTGCGTGTTCTGCGGCAATCACATAGGAGCAGGCTAGCACCAGTTCGTTACCGCCACCCAGAGCCGGGCCATTCACTGCAGCGATCACCGGTTTGCCCAGCTGCTCCAAAGCAGCAAATGCAGCCTGAGCGGCATTAGGCGGCGTGCGTGCCGATTCGAGATCACCGGCCTCGCCCACTTCTAGCAGCTCTTTCACGTCGGCACCCGCGACAAAGGCACCGCGCGCGCCGGTAATCACCACCGCGTCCACGTCGTCCTGATGCTCAAGCTGTTGCACAACGGTATGAAGTTCGTCGAGGGTCCGCTCGTTTAATGCGTTGACCGGCGGGTGATTGATCACCAGCAGCGCGACTTTGTGATTGTCGTCCAAGCGATGGGTTTCAACTCGCAAATAGCGCCACGTCTGAATGATCTGCCGCGCCTCGGCCAGGCGACCAAAGTCGCGCCACTGCGCGACGGCACTCTGAATTTCTTCAACCGACTCGGGGTTCCGTAGTGTAGATAAGTCGCCCAACGGTTGATCGAGCAAAATGGCGCGCAGGGTTCGACGCATGTACTTGCCCGAGCGTGTTTCCGGAAATGCCGAGACGACCAAAAAGTCTGAGGGCACCGCGGTAGCGCCTTTTTCGGTGCGCACCAGATTCTGCAGCCGCGCAAGATCCTCATCGGAGAGCTTGCGGCCTGCTGCAGCCACAAGGAACGCAACGGGCGTTTCGCCTTTTTCATCATGGGGGGCACCCACCACGACCACGTTGCCCACCGGTGAATCCTGACGCAG
>CALKHC010000133.1 GCA_938091425.1 uncultured Luminiphilus sp.
GTTCAACAACAGCATTGAAGAGCTGCTGGTATCACCCACGCCGAATCACATCATTCTGTTGGGTTTTGTGTCGGGTGGGGTGAGTCGGGGCATGCTGGTCGCCGTCATCGTCACGATTGTTGCGTCACTGTTTGTTGACCTCAATATTCATAGCTATTTTGTTGTTGTCGCCGTGGTGGCGCTGACCTCTATTCTTTTTTCTTTGTGCGGTCTCATCAACGCGGTTTTCGCCAATACGTTCGATGACATCAATATCGTGCCGACTTTTGTTCTGACACCGCTGACCTATTTGGGCGGCGTTTTTTACTCATTGGAGCTATTGCCCGATTTTTGGGCTGCGGTGTCGCAGGCGAATCCGCTGGTTTATGTCGTGAATGCGTTCCGCTTCGGTGTATTGGGTGTCAGTGATGTAAGTGTGGGATTTGCCTTCGCCATGATCGGTGCCTTCACGCTGGTGGCTTATCTCTACGCAGCGTATCTGCTCAGAACCGGCACGCGCCTGAGAACCTGACGCAGATGGCCGGTGTGCTGGGTCAAACTGTCGCGTCACCTGAGCGCTATGCGCCGGAGGTCCTCGAGCCAATTCGTCGGCAACAAAGCCCGACCATTGCTCGCTTTGGCTGGGATATCTGGCACGCCTACGAGTTGTCGTGGTGCATAGGCGATGAGGTCTGTCACTGGGTGGGCTGGATAGCGATACCGTTTGATTCGGCTGCAACCGTGGAGTCCAAATCACTAAAGCTGTACCTCAATTCGCTGAATTTTCACTCTTTTCGCGACCATCAAGAAGCGGTGACAACGATCTGTGAGGATATTGCTGCTTGTGTTGGGGCCGCAGTGTCGCTCGAATGTCTGCCGGTAGGGGCGTTGTCTGGTATTACAGAGGAGCTCGACGGTGTGAATCTGCCCGCTTGCGCCGCCCATCAAGGGATTGAGACAATTGACTCAGATTCATTGACACACTCACCAAGGAAGGGAAATGTGGTGTCTGAGCATCTGATCAGCCATAGCTTGAGGTCTTTGTGCCCCGTTACCGCGCAGCCGGATTGGGGCAGCCTGTCCATCCGTTATAGCGGCAAAGCGATTGATCACCAGAGCGTGTCGGCTTACTTGAGCAGCTATCGCTCTCATCAAGGTTTCCACGAGCAATGCGTGGAACAGATCTTTACAGACCTTTTGTCGCTCAAGCCTGCCTCGCTGCAGGTGGTCGGTTTTTATCAGCGCAGAGGTGGTATTGATATCACTCCCTGGCGTAGCACCGAGCCGCTCGCTGCCAATCCCCAGCGCCTGGGAAGACAGTAGCTCTCATGCCCTCTAAACGAGTTGGATTTAGCGCCTTAATAGGCGTGTTGCTCTGCGTCTGCTCGGTCCTTTCCTCGGAGCCTTCCCGCAGCGCTCCTGGCCTGACAGAAGCAGAGTTGAAAGCCGTATTTCTGCTTAGGCTGCCGCAGTTTGTCAGCTGGCCTGATCAGCGTCCCGCCGTTCATTTTTGCGTAGATCCCTCTTCCGAGGTGTCGGTCTTGTTGTCAGAGATGGTGGCATCGGAGGCCAGAGGGAGAACGGTCAGAGCCATTGAGTCGGGCGATACTGAGGGTTGCGACGTGGTCTATGGCGAGGCGGCGCTGGGCGTTCAGAGAGCTTCGGTCGCGCTCAGGGTCAGTGATCAGCCGGGTTTTGCACAAGACGGTGGCATGGTGGAGCTCAAGCGGCGCGGCGCCCGGATGGGGCTCGTGGTCAATCTGGGTGCGCTGGAGTCCGCGGGTCTCAAAGCGAGCAGCAAGCTACTGCAGCTTTCTGAGGTGGTGGGGGAGACTGACAATGAATAAGTCGGGCCGCACGACCTCGATACATCGCCATCTGGCGGGCGTCGGTGCCTTTATCACAGGCGTAGTGGGCGGCTTGTTTTTGCTGGTGCTGGTGGGGGTTTCTCTGGACACCTCTCGGGGCCAGGTGTTGGAGCGCAGTTCCGCGCTGGGCAGTGTATTGGCTTCCAATCTCACTGCATCGATTGTGTTCCAGGATCCTGCCACGGCCGCAGAGTTACTGAATGGCCTGCGCACGGTTGACGATGTCATTGAAGCTCAAATTAACCTGCCCGAAGGCGAGGTATTTGTGACCTATCGACGGTCTCTTCTCGAGGGGCAATCCGGAAATCAGGGACTGTATTCCGAGTCATTGAGCATGCCTGTGCTGCTCGACGACGAGCAGATTGCCTCGCTGGAGATTCGTGTCGACTTGTGGCCGGTTTATCAACAGCTGGCGTGGATCTCGGGGATTGCGTTTGTGCTCTGGTTGTTGGGCATGTTGGCCGCTTATGTGTTGTCGCGGGTGTTTAACGCCCGGATCACCGAGCCGCTCTCCGATCTTGCAGACATGATGTCTGAAGTGACTGATCGCGAGGATTACAGCCAGCGGTTCTCTTATGGAGTGAGGAATGAGCTGGGTTCTGTAGTCGACGCGTTTAACGAGATGCTTGTGCGTATTGGTGATCGCGAGCAGCGACTGCGCAAGATGATTGTAGACCTAGAGGAGGCGCGCGATCAGGCGGAGTCTGCCGCGCGCTCCAAATCTAGTTTTCTGGCCAACATGTCACACGAGATCCGCACCCCTATGAACGGTGTGATGGGCATGATTTCGCTATTGAAACAGGGGGAGCTGACCGAGCAGCAGCGGGCGTACTTTGAGACGATCGAGCGCTCGGCTGATGCGCTATTGCTTATCATTGACGACATTCTCGATTTCACCAAGATCGAGGCTGGTCGCCTGAAGCTGGGGCGTTCAGCGTTTAGTCTGCGAGACAGTCTGGGCTCGATTGAGGCGCTCTTTTCAGAGCCCGCATCGCAAAAAGGGTTGGTGCTGAGTTTTACTGTTGATTCTACAGTGCCCGAGGTCGTAGTCGGCGATCCGGGTCGAATCCGACAGATCTTGCTTAATCTGATTGGCAACGCGGTCAAATTTACCGATGAGGGCAGTATTACTGTCACGGCGGGCCTCACCGACACGGATAAGGGTGAGCAATTCCGGTTTACCGTCGCAGACACCGGGCCCGGTATTCACCCGGATGATCAAACGCGCATTTTTGGTGAGTTTTATCAGGCTGATGTGAGTCTCACCCGTGCCCACGGTGGTACTGGTCTAGGTCTGGCGATAACAGAGCAACTGGTCCGACTGATGAGAGGGCGGATTGGGTTTGATTCTCGCCATGGTCAGGGAAGCCTGTTCTGGGTGGAATTGCCTCTGGAGGCGCCCGGCGACAACACCCTCGGCGAGTGGGCGACAGAGACCTCCAAAACTGCAGCGAGTGGCAAGGAGTCAGCAAGATTAGAGCGCCTGACAAACCCAACCGCCTCGGCCTCTGCGCCGACCACTGGCGCGACAGAGTACCCGCTACCCGTTACCTATGATCTGCAAGTCCTGGTGGCTGAAGACTCGGAAGTCAACCAGTTCATCATTCGAGAGCTGCTGGCGAAGTGGGGTATTGAGATTGCTGTCGCTGCCAATGGACTGGAGGCCGTCGAGGCCTTTAAGAAGTGGGCATTTGACTTGATCCTCATGGATATCCAGATGCCTGAGATGGATGGCCTAGAGGCGACGCGGCAGATTCGCGCTCTTCAAGCTGGTGAGGGCATACACGCGGGCTGCGAGATTGTCGGGTTGTCTGCGCATGCCATGAGTGGAGATCGAGAGCGGTATATGGCTGAAGGCATGATCGATTATCTGACCAAGCCAATCAGAATGGAAGAACTGAGAGAAGTCTTGGATGCTTGTCTGGATAAAAAACGGTAAAGCACATAACAGTGAATAAGCGAGGTGTCCTATGAGAATGACAGGGATGATTTGGCTGCCGGTGCCCCTACGTTTGATGGCTTTTTGTCTTGGGGGAGGCTTGCAGGTGACTGCGTTGGCGCAAACAGTACCCACCGACTTGCTGGACCTATCGATCGACGAGTTGTTCGTGGCCAACGTGGTCAGTGAGGCGGATCGGAGCGCAACGCAAAATCGTTGGCATCTCTCTTATACCTATGCGGTCTCTGAGTACGACGAGTATTATTTGGGTACCCGCAGCGTTTCTTACGATGAGGTACTGTTCACACCGGGTGTAGACGCCCGCACTGACAATAATTACCCCGTTGTGCCCACTGAGATTACGCAGGAAGTGCACGCAGTTCGCGTGGCCTATGATCTGACTCAAGCGACGACGCTTCGCGCGCAGCTACCCTTCGTCATGCAGAGCACGGATCACATCTCGATCATTCCGGGCTACGACGCCTTCAATATCAGTTCCGAGGGTGTTGGCGATATTGCGTTGGTTGTCGATTCCACAATTAGTCAGTCGCTCAACAGTATCTGGAAGGTCGGTGCGGGTGTGAGTATGCCGACCGGGTCGATAGACGAGGAGGGCGACACGCCTCGAGCACCGGGCAACCAACAACTGCCATACACCATGCAGTTGGGTTCAGGCACTTGGGACTTCCCGTTGTTTGTGAGTTTTCGAAAATATGAGGCGCAGTGGGACTGGGGCGTTGATGGCAGCTTTACCCTGCGAACCGGCGAGAACGACCGGGATTATCGCCTCGGCAACAAAGCGAGTCTGGGAGGGTGGTTAATGTGGAAAGGGGCCTCAGTCTTCAAGCCAGGTGTTCGCATGGATTATCGTTGGCGCGGCGACATTGATGGCGAAGATGCGTCGCTGAGCGTGCCGATCCCTGGGTTTCCTTACCCTGCGCCGGTCACAAACCCGAACGCGTTTGGTGGAGAGCAGGTTGATCTGACCGCCTTCGTCCGCGTGCCGCTCGCTCAGGGATGGTACGCGGAGGCCTCTTACGCTCAACCGATTTATCTTGATCTCAACGGTCCTCAATCTTCCGAGAAATATCACTTCAGCCTTGAGATCGGCACCTCTTTCTAGCTTGGTATGGCGCTATCGGGGCCGTGACGCTGTGCTAAACTCCGCGACCACGGAGAGGTGGCCGAGTGGTCGAAGGCGCACGCCTGGAAAGTGTGTATACGGCAACGTATCGAGGGTTCGAATCCCTCCCTCTCCGCCATCACAGCCTTTTTCTAGAACATCCGGAAACATTACCCCTTCCGCAACCCGACAGCATCACTGCGCCAAGCGAAATTGCGACCACCGCTTTGATTAATCCATTCATCCTTATATCTCCGCTGAATGTGCGCCATCCGTGGCGGTGAGTCATCCTTGATGTGACCAGTATCGGGAGTGAATGCTTTTATAGATTTACCGAGTACGCCAAGCGTTTGACCAAACACGTCAAGGGGTGATTACTTTTGGCTGGTTATGATGTGTCTGTAGGAATGGGCATACGATAATTGGGCGCGGGGCTATCCTTGGCCTAATCCTGCCGTCTGCCCCTGCGGCGTGCTAACAGGGCTATCCATATCCCTATGGACTGTT
>CALKHC010000134.1 GCA_938091425.1 uncultured Luminiphilus sp.
ACTTCGTCGCCGGCCACCGGGGATTCGAGGTGCGCACGCAGATGGCAAAGCAGACGTTCGCCCGAGTGAGTCTCGACGAGCGCCTGCTTGCCATAGCGCGCGATTACCACGCCGGGCTGTCCTGTCTCCGCGCCCGCATCACCCCCGGAGGAGCGCTGCGCCTTGATGCGGCGGGTTTGTTGATCGGTAAGGCGACGTTTGGTCATCGTGCTAGTGTATGACACCCTGCGTCACTCGGCGCATCAACAGACGTACACAGTGGGCTGGCGAGGCGAGCGGCGGGCACAGAAGGAGTGAGGTAATGGCGATCAGTGATCACAATCTGATCTGGGTAGACATGGAGATGACCGGGTTGATCCCCGAAGCGCATCGCGTCATTGAAATCGCTACGATTGTCACCGACTCAAACCTTGCCGTGCTGGCGGAAGGCCCGGTGCTGGCGATCCATCAGCCTCCCGAAGCGCTTGATGCGATGGACGAGTGGAATACCCGCACCCACTCGGGCTCGGGTCTGGTCGGTCGCGTGCGCGCAAGCACCGTGTCGGAGTCGGCAGCGGTTGAGTTGACGCTTGCGTTTCTCCGCCAGTGGGTGCCCGAGGGAAAATCGCCGATGTGTGGCAATTCCATTTGTCAGGATCGACGCTTCATGGCGCGCCATATGCCGGAGCTCGAAACATTTTTCCACTACCGGAATCTGGATGTCAGCACGCTCAAGATCCTGATGCAGCGGTGGCGCCCCGACTTGCCTGACGCACCCAAGCAGGGCGCACATCAGGCACTCGAGGCCATTCGCGAGTCGATCGAGGAATTGCGGCATTACCGCAAGCATTTTTTAAGAGTCGAGTCAGCCTAAAGCGGAGCGCTGTGAAAAGCGGAGCGCTGTTGGGAGCTCAGCGGAGTTGAGGGCTCAGCGGTGTTGTGCGAGCGCCCACTGAACATGCTCGCGCACTATCTCTGAAGGATCTTCCAGCGCGGCTTGCAGCGAAGCGCGAATGGCGTCACTAGATTTGGCGTTGCCCAAGGCAATGGCGACATTGCGGCGCCACTGCTCAAAGCCGATGCGGCGAATCGCTGAGCCTTCAGTACGGGAGAGAAAGGTTGGCTCGTCCCAACTGAAGCATTCCAGTAAGTCGATTGCGTCGAGCCCATGGCGAGGCATGAAATCAGGTTCACGAGTTTGCTGAGCAAACTTGTTCCACGGGCATACCAGCTGACAGTCGTCGCAACCATAGATGCGATTACCCATGGCCGGCCGAAGTGATTCGGGAATGATGCCGTCGAATTCAATGGTCAGGTAGGAGATGCACTTGCGCGCATCGAGTACCCAGGGTGCTGTAAACGCATCGGTGGGACAGACGTCGAGGCAGGCGCGGCAACTGCCGCAGTGCTCGGTGTCCTGCCCTGGATCTGCTGGCAGGGGGATATCGGTGTAGATTTCGCCAAGGAAAAACCAGGAACCTGCCTTGTCATTTAACAGCATGGTGTTCTTGCCGATCCAGCCGAGGCCTGCGTTCTCGGCCAGTGCCCGCTCCAGCACGGGAGCGCTATCAACAAAGGCGCGATACTGCCCGCCACCCAACTGCGCTTCAATGCGCTTGGCCAGTTTGGCCAGCCTGCTGCGCACCAGCTTGTGATAGTCGCGACCTAGTGCGTAACGGGAGATATAGGCCTTTTCAGATGAAGCCAGAACGGCCTCGGGGTTCTCGCCCGCGGGCAGGTAATCCATTCTCGCGGTAATGACGGTGCAGGTGCCCGGCACGAGCGCTTCTGGTCGTGCGCGTTTTTGACCATGGCTGGCCATCCATTCCATCTCACCGTGGTAACCCGCTTCCAGCCATTTGGCGAGATAGTCGCGGTGCTGGCCGAGATCAATGCCGGTAAAACCCAGTGCCTGAAAGCCCAGCTCTTGCCCCCACTGACGGATGATCTCCAGAGGCGCTGCGTCGCCAGGACTCGACGAGCTGCCTTTTTTGTGGGTGGGGTCTGTCATGCGGAGATTGTGACAGATGGCTGGCCTGGCGCGGTACACTTGATGGATGACTCAGGCCTTGTCCCATCACCGAGAATTTGTATTGTCTGACGAGTCGGCGACGATCGCCTTGGGCGAGCTCGTGGCAGGCAAGGCGCAGGTGCCGCAGGTAATTTTTCTTCGTGGTGACCTCGGCGCGGGCAAGACAACCTTCAGCCGCGGGTTTCTGCGGGGTCGGGGCCATGATGGGTCGGTGAAGAGCCCAACCTACACGTTAGTAGAGCCCTACGAGGCGGTATCCGGCGGGCCGGTCTTTCACCTCGATCTTTACCGGCTGGGGGATGCACAGGAATTGGCCTACCTGGGTTTGGGCGACTATCTGTCAGCAGAGGGCATTCTGCTCATCGAATGGCCCGAGCGTGCTGAGGCGTTGCTGCCGCCGGCTACCCTCGACATTACATTTTCGTCAGAGGGGGCAGGACGCAATGCGACGGTGCGCGCTGCTAGTCCCGCCTTACTCGAAGCGCTGTCGAATTGACATGCAGTCGAAGTGGAAACGGCTCTTAAGCGTGACCTCAGATTCGGTCCGTCTGCGCACCGCACACGCCTTGCTGATCATTCTCACGGCGATTGGGCTGGCGCTGGCTTTGGCCCCTGCTGCTGAGGCAGCCGATGTCGACGCAGTGCGATTGTGGCGGGCGCCCGACCACACCCGAGTGGTGCTCGATCTCTCTGACGTTGCGGACTTCAGTACGCTGTCACTGGAGAACCCAGAGCGATTCGTGGTCGATTTATCGCAGAGTCGATTGAATGCGAGCCTGACCTCGTTGCCGCTTGAGGGAACGCCAGTCAGTCGGGTACGTTCGGGTATTCGACAGGGCACTGATCTGCGTCTGGTTTTTGATCTCACTGCACCGGTCCGGACTTCAGTGTTTTTGTTGCCACCGAATGACACCACTGGTCATCGGGTCGTAATCGATCTGTTTGATAAGACCTCCACTGAAGCGCCCAAACCGGTGTTGTCTGTGGAGTCGCTGGAGGGTCGTCGGGATATCGTGATTGCCATCGACCCCGGGCATGGCGGCGAAGACCCCGGCGCTTCGGGGCCCGGCGGCCTGCGAGAGAAAACCGTGGTGTTGCAGATTGCACGTCGTCTGGAAAACCAACTGGCTAAAATACCGGGCTTCAAGCCAATGCTGGTCCGCACCGGGGATTATTACGTGAGCCTTAAAAATCGCCGCGATAAGGCGCGGGCCTTGCAGGCAGATTTGTTTGTCTCGATTCACGCGGATGCGTTTCGGGAAAAATCGGCCCACGGTGCGTCGATCTATGCGCTCTCGATGCGAGGGGCAACCTCAACTACTGCGCAATATCTGGCCGATACCGAGAATGCTGCTGATCTGGTGGGGGGAGTGGAGCTGGCAGACATGGACCCTATGTTGGCGGGGGTGCTGGCCGACCTCTCGATGACGGGCACGCTGGACACTAGCCTGAATTTGGGAGCTTTGATTCTGGAGCAGATCGACGGCGTTGCTCGTCTGCATAAGAAGCGTGTGGAGCAAGCAGGCTTCGCGGTGCTGAAATCCCCGGACGTGCCCTCGCTGCTCATTGAGACTGGATTTATCTCCAACCCTCGTGAAGCGGAGCGTCTCGCTGCACCGGCCTATCAGGAAAAAATGGCCAGAGCGATTCGCCGCGGGATACAGAGCTGGTTCGCTCGCCAACCACCGCCGGGTACCTTGCTCGCCTGGCAGCGAGAACAGGGGGGCAGAGAGGTCACCATCGCTGCAGGCGATACACTGTCAGAAATTGCCGAGCGCTATGGTGTGACCGTCGCTTCGATTAAAACCAACAACGGGCTTAGCCACGATGTGATTTATGTTGGCCAGACATTGGTGATACCCGAGGCATGAGTGTGATCCGTATCCTCGAGCCCCGACTCGCCAATCAGATCGCAGCGGGCGAAGTGGTAGAGCGCCCCGCATCGGTGGTCAAGGAGGCGGTGGAGAACAGTCTTGATGCGGGCGCCAGGCGGATCGATATCGATGTCGAAGCCGGTGGGACTAGACTGCTGCGCGTCCGCGACAACGGTGCCGGGATCAGCGACGCCGATATTGCGCTGTCGCTGGCACGTCATGCGACTAGTAAAATCGACACCATTGAAGATCTTGAGGCAGTGGCGTCGCTCGGCTTTCGCGGCGAAGCCTTGGCCTCGATTGCCTCCGTGTCACGGCTGTTGCTGACCTCGAATACCGATGAAAGCTCGGCACAGGGGCAGCAAGCTTTGTGCGAGGGTCGCGAGATGTCAGTCGCGGTGCGCCCAGCCCCGCATCCTCGCGGTACCACTCTCGAGGTGCGTGATTTGTTTTACAACACGCCCGCACGGCGAAAATTTCTGCGCACCGAGAAGACCGAGTTTGGTCATATCCACGAGGTCATCAAGCGTCAGGCCCTGTCCCGACCGGATGTGACCTTTACGCTCCACCACAACGGCAAGCAAACACTGCAGCTTGCCGCGGCAGGGAGCGAGAGTGAGCGCAATCGCCGCATTGCGACCATTTGTGGTAAGGAGTTTGCCGAGCACACGGTGGCGATCGAGCGCGAGGCGGGCCCGCTCAAGCTCTGGGGTTGGGTGGCCGAACCGACGTTTTCCCGCAGTCAGGCAGATCTGCAGTATTTCTTTGTGAACGGTCGTGTGATTCGCGACAAGCTGGTTTCTCACGCTATCCGGCAGGCCTATCGCGATGTGCTGTTTCACGGACGTCACCCCGCTTTTGTGTTGTTTCTCGAGCTCGATCCGGCGGGTGTAGATGTGAATGTGCACCCGACCAAACACGAGGTGCGGTTCCGCGACAGCCGCGGGGTGCACGATTTTCTGTTCGGCACACTGTCCCGCGCGCTGGCTGATGTCAGACCGGGACAAAGCCAACCGGCTGCTGTTGCAGAAGCGGTCGAGTCGGTCTCGTATCAGTCAACGATGGGGCTTTCACCCGGTGGCTTACCCGCCGCCTTTTCGCGGCAGGCTGGGGCGTCAGCCAGTGGCGCGAGCGCGGACCGAGGCCACTTTGGTCCGGTGGGCTCAGGGTATCCCTCCCCGATGCTGCAGCAGGTGAGCAATGCTCCCCAGCCAGAGTTCAGTGACCAGTCTGCGGAGATCCCGCCGCTAGGGTTTGCGGTAGCGCAGCTTCATGGTGTGTACATCCTTGCCGAGAACCAGCACGGGATGGTTTTGGTCGATATGCACGCGGCGCACGAGAGAATCACCTATGAGCGGTTAAAGCGGGCCAGAGAGGGTGCCGGCATCACAC
>CALKHC010000135.1 GCA_938091425.1 uncultured Luminiphilus sp.
AGCAATCTATCGATCGAACCTCTTTATGAGGCCTTCATGATGGCGTTGGCGGACGAATTTGCCGGCTTATCCGCCAACATCACCGAAGAAAATCTTCAGGCGCGCTGCCGCGGTGTTCTGCTTATGTCCATCTCCAATAAGAAAAACCTCCTGGTGCTGACCACCGGCAACAAGAGCGAGTTGGCGGTGGGTTATTCCACCCTGTACGGAGACATGGCCGGTGGCTTCGATGTGCTCAAGGACTGTCCCAAAATGCTGGTCTACGCGTTGGCGCGACATCGCAACACATTGGGTGACTGTATCCCCGAGCGGGTAATTACCCGCCCGCCCTCCGCGGAGCTGGCCCCTGACCAAAAGGACGAAGACAGCCTGCCGCCTTATGAGGTGCTCGATCAGATCATAGAACTTTACGTGGAGCAGGACGCCTCGCGTCAGGAAATGGTCGCCGCAGGTTTCTCGCAGGCGGATGTCGAGCGTGTCGTAAGGCTCGTGGATCTGAATGAGTACAAGCGCCGGCAGGCGCCCGTAGGGGTCAGGATTTCACGGCGCGCGTTTGGTCGCGACCGGCGCTATCCCATCACCTGGGCTTGGCGGTCGTCCAGTTAAGGCCGCTCAGGCTGCGTCTCAGGATTTGGGGCGATAGTTAAACTGGGGCGGCTCGGGCGGATCAAATAAGCCCAGCGTCGCCTGATTGATCCAGGAACGCTGCAGTCCCTCCATCGTGTAGACGCTGTCGAAAGTGCAGCCTGACGCCAGATTGGGATGGTCGGGGAAATTCTCACACAGGACGTCAATGGAATCCTCTGCCAGATCGTTAAGACCCAGCAACAGATAGGCTTGGGCCATGATGGCGAGCCCATCGGCCACGCTGGGCGTTTGTTGCATATGCTCGACCACATACTTGCCGCGACTCAGCGCCGCCATATAAGCGCCGCGGCGGAAATAATAGTTGGCCACATGAATTTCGTGACGGGCGAGCATGTTGCGCATATGCACCATGCGTTGGCGCGCATCGGGCGCGTAAGCGCTGTCCGGGTAGCGCGCCAGTAATTGAGAGAACTCTGCAAAGGCAATTTGGATATGGCTGACATCACGCTTGGTGTCATCGGAAGGAATAAAGCGTGAGAAAAATCCGGGCTCGATGTCGTAAGCCGCAAGCCCCTTCATGTAAAAGGCATAGTCGACGCTCGGGTGTCGGGGGTGAAGCCGAATAAAGCGATCCGCGGCCTCAGTGGCGGCCTCGAACTCATAAGCGCCATAGTGGGCGTATACCAGCTCCAACTGAGCTTGCTCCGCATAGCGGCCAAACGGGTACCGGCTCTCAAGCATTTGCAGGCTGCGCACTGCGAGGCTGAAATTTTCATTTTTCAGGTGCCGTTGCGCTTCCCGATACAGCTGTTGTTCTCCAGAGTCAGCAATCAGGTCGTCGTCATCGCCCCCGAACCAGGAGCAGCCCGCGGAAACGAGCAATAGGCTGAGCAATAAACTGCCAGTCATCAATTTGCGGAAGGCCAAGAGCAGTCGTCCATCGTGGTACATTCTGGGCCAGTAGTGTAAACGCAACTGTGCGGGAGTCACAGCGCTTGGAAGACGAAGTTTTAACGGCTGAAGAGCCGCTATCTGCCCGGGTCCCAGAGACCCTGCATGGCCAGCGCCTCGATGCGGCGGCGGCGACGCTGTTCAGCGATTTTTCGCGCAGCCGGCTGGCCGAATGGATCAAGGCAGGGCGTCTGCAGCGTAACCAGCGTAGCGCTAAGCCCCGGGACAAGGTCGCTGTCGATGATCAACTGGTGCTGACGCCGGAGGCAGAAGACCGTGTTGAGTGGGTTCCCGAAGCGCTGCCGCTGGATATCCTGCATGAAGACGAGCATGTGATCGTACTGAATAAGCCTGCGGGACTTGTTGTGCATCCGGCTGCGGGCCATCACAGTGGCACCCTGGTCAACGGTTTGTTGGCGCATGCACCCGAAATGGCGGCATTGCCCCGGGGCGGCATTGTGCATCGTCTGGACAAAGACACCTCGGGGGTCATGCTCGCGGCGCGATCACCCTTGGCCCATAAGTCTCTGGTGGCGCAGTTGGCAGATCGATCGGTCAGTCGTCTCTACAGCGCGGTATGCCGCGGCACGTTCTCGGGCGGCGGCACGATCGATGAACCTATTGGGCGTCACCCGACTTCCCGAACCAAGATGGCGGTGGTGCCCGATGGTAAGCCCGCCATCACGCACTACAGGATCGCGCAGCGTTTTGGGGCGCACACTCACCTCGATGTCAGTCTTGAATCGGGTCGCACCCATCAGATCAGAGTGCATCTGGCTGCGCGCAAGCACCCGTTAGTCGGCGACCCCGTCTATGGCGGGCGCGCGACACGCCCCGCGGGCGCGAGTGAGCGGTTGCTGTCGACTTTGACCACCTTTTCCCGGCAGGCGTTGCATGCCCGTGAATTGACCTTCCTCCACCCCGGCTCGTCTGAGTCGATGCACTTCTCAGCACCCATCCCCGGGGATTTGGCGGACCTTATCCGGTGCCTGTCGGAGGAGGATCCGGTCTGATGTCATCGCCTCCCATCTGGGCGCCCGACTCAGGATGTGACGGTGTTGAGATTCGCGTCAGCACACGCGAGGGTGGCGTCAGCCAATCTCCCTATGACAGTTTAAATCTGGCTGAACACGTGGGTGATGAGGCCGATCGTGTCGCTGAGAATCGCCGCCGCCTTGCCGCGGCGCTGCCAGGCGATGCCATCTGTTGGCTCAATCAAGTGCACGGCGTCAGGGCTGTGGAAGCCAATGAAGGCATGTTGCCCGAAGCAGATGCGCACTGGACCAATGCGCGCAACCGGCCGCTGGCTGTTTTAACGGCGGACTGTTTGCCTGTGGTGCTGATGGCCAGCGACGCGAGTTGTGTGGGCATTGCCCATGCGGGCTGGCGGGGTCTGGCCGCGGGGGTTTTGGAATCACTGCTCTCGGCGATGCCAGCAGAGCCGGCATTAATGACGGCGTGGCTGGGCCCGGCGATCAGTGCGGCGGCGTACGAGGTCGGTCCCGAGGTCAAATTGGCGTGCGAGCAGCACTCTGGTGAAGCGGCCGAGGCCTGCTTTCAACCGTCGAATCGCCAAGGGCGCTGGATGGCGGATCTGACGGCACTGGCGCGGCTCAAGCTCAGCAGGGTGGGCGTGCCAACAATCACCGGCGGGGATCGATGCACGCATGGCGAGCCAGAGCATTATTTTTCCCATCGCCGGGAGGGTCCTGCCACGGGGCGCATGGCGACGTTGGTCTGGCTGAGTTGAGCACCAGCGAGCGGGGGCCGTATACCAACCGCCCCGCGGATCACCATCGGTTAAAGACCCATTCGGCGACTGAGACCGCCACAGTCAATGCCATGGGAGATGCTTTGGAAATGGGCTGAGGGGTCGCTAGCCCGCGCTAATTCCACAGTTGAAAAAGGGCTTTAAACCCCCATATCTCTCTCATATGAGAGCTGACCCGCGCTGCGGGATCAAGGAGAGAGCGATGCGCATGGACAAGCTGACACATTCACTACAGGCGGCTTTAGGTGAGGCACAGTCCCTCGCTGTTGGCCGGGATCACCCCTTTATCGAGCCGCTCCATCTACTGAAAGCCATGTTGGATCCAGCGGGTTCTGCCACACGTGCCTTGCTGCTAGCCGCGGGCGCAGCCGTAGAACCTCTGCAGGCATCGTTGGATGCTGCACTTGCCGCGATGGCGACGGTCTCGGGCACAGAAGATATCCACGTTAGCCAGGACACGCAGCGGCTATTGAATCGAGCGGACAAAATGGCTCAACAGGCGGGCGACGCCTACTTGTCGACTGATGCCGTATTGCAGGCAATGCTGGAGTCAAAGTCGACGGCGTCGATCTTGAGCCAGGCTGGTGTGACCCCGCAGACGCTTGGTCAGGCGATTGAATCGGCTCGCGGTGGCGAGGCGGTGCAATCCGCTGAGTCAGAAGAAACGCGTCAAGCGCTGGAGAAATATACGGTCGATCTGACGGAGCGCGCCGCAGCCGGTGAACTGGACCCGGTGATTGGTCGAGATGATGAAATTCG
>CALKHC010000136.1 GCA_938091425.1 uncultured Luminiphilus sp.
GAGGACACTCTGACAGTTTTGGGCACTGACGGTGCTGATTCCATTCTGGTACGGCAACACACCATCGCAATGTTGAACGCTGATGGAGTTCAGGCTGAACGAATCAATTACAACCTCGGCGTGTCGGGTGACGCAGATAGCAACACCAACAAAGCCGATAAGCTCATCATCAAAACGCTAAAGGGCGATGACCACATTGTCACAGATGACAATAGTGCCCGCACTGAAATCGATGCCGGTGAGGGCGACGACAGAGTGCAGATAGGTCAGATCTTCGGCACTCCGCGGGATATAGAACAGTCAGGTCTTGCTAAGGAAGATTATTTCTCCGTCACAGCGGTGATCATTGGCCTGATCACTGACCCGGAGACTGGAGAGACGATTTTCGATCCGACGACATTTGACCCTTTAAAGGACAAGATAGCGCCAGAGACAGTTGCTGCGATTCAGGCTGCGGCCAACGCACAGCATGACAAGGGCCTCGCCCTCGACGGGTTGGCATATGTCAGCAATGGGGTGAGTTATGAAACCACGGTCAAAGGTGGTGAGAACGCGGATCAACTGACGGTTTATCAGAACAAAGCTGAGCTGGATCTTGAGGGCAACGCGGGTAATGACGAGTTCACGGTGAGGGCTTTTGTCTCTGTGGATCTCGAAGGCACCAGTGATGTCGCTCAGGCATCGACCACAGTGTCGACCGGTGATGGAGACGATCTGGTTCGTTATACCGCCAATGCACCGGTTAACGTTGACGGTGGTAGCGGTTTCGACAAGCTGGTGGTGCTTGGGACACCTTTTATCGATAATTTTGTGGTGACCGATGAGGGCGTTTTCGGCGCGGGCAGGACCGTTCGCTACGAAAATCTTGAGACCGTAGAACTGGATGCCCTTGAGGGCGACGATCACATCTTTGTGCAAAGCACCAGTGCAGATGTCGTGACGACGGTTATCGGTGGTTTGGGCAGTGACACCATATCTGTCGCCGGGGACGTCACCCGTCAAATCGATTCGGGGTCCGATGCTTCGACCGCGAGCGAGTATTCAACGACTCCCGATCAGAATCTGAATGCGATTAAAGGAACGCTGATCATCGAGGGCGGCACTGGACCCGACGGGGCAAGCAGAGCGCTTAACGAGCCCCTGATGTTGCCGGGAGAAAACAATTCTTTCAGTGAGCAGGTTTCGGCTGGACGGCTTGACGCTGAGGACATTGACTCCTTAACCATATACAACACCGATAATCGTGAGGATACCGAGGGTGCCCTGACGTATCAGAGCGAAGAGGAAGGCTTCTATAACGTGGGGCTGACCTTGAAAGGCCTCGGTATGGGTGGGGAACAGGAATTTGACACAGGCGAAGATGAAGAAAAGTTGAAGGCATCAGGCGGTATTACGTTCAACGCGTTCGAGAAGGTTGAAGTGCTGTTGGGATCGGGCAACGAGACTTTGAACATCTCAGACACTGGTGATCGCGATGAGAAGGCAGAGTCGGCCGGCGATGATGTCGAGACAATCACCGAGATTCACGGTGGAGGTGGTCAAGACACCATCATGGTTTCTGGCCGCGGAAAGGGTCCGCTAGTTGTCTACGGTGACACCTCCGAATCGGGTGAGCGTTACAGCAACACGGGCGCCGCAGCCAGCAGCAGTGGTTCGGCTTTCGATAATGGCTCCGGAGACATCATTGATGCGTCTCAGCTCACCTCAACTCAGGGCAGTAATGTGGGCGTCGCTATCTATGGAGGCGAAGGGAATGACGTGCTCACAGGCAGCCAGAGCGATGATTTGATTCTAGGAGGCGTTGGCACCGATACCATCTACGGTGAGGCAGGCGATGACCTGATTTACGGTGATTCGCAGCTCAACGTCGATGCAGATCAGTTCGCTCTGAATCAGAACCAGGGCAGTTCATTGATGGTGACGGAAGTCGTGACCTCAGCCGAGGGTACTGCAGACGAAATCTTCGCGGGCGCTGGTAATGATGTGGTCTTTGGCGACCATGGTGAGGTTGAGCAAACCGAAGCTGTGGACCTGTTAGAGACTACAGGCGAGCTCTTAACTGCAACAACCGTCAATGCTGGGAAAGGTGGCGGAGATGATATTGCGGGAGATCAGGGCAACGACGTGCTCTTTGGTGGCAAAGATAACGACCAAGTTAACGGTTCGGAAGGCAGTGACCTGATTTTCGGCGATTTTGGGTCAATTCACACCAATTCAGAAGCGCCCATTGATCTCAATGTGATTGGCGCGACTGATGGTGCCGGAGTGCAGAATGCAGACGCTCAATTCACTTATAGCTCAGATGTTTCCGATCTTGCGGATCAAAATGCGGGTGACGATATCTTGAGGGGTGGCAGTGACCAGCAAGGCTCACTAGATACCGGTGACAACATCATTATGGGTCAGCAAGGCTCAGACACGATTTTCGGTGGCGATGCCGATGACGATATTTATGGCGGCCATAATATTGCTGGCGGCAGCGACGGCGGAGACTTCATCGATGCCGGAGCGGGAGACGATGTTGTTCTGGGTGACAACGGAATCATTGATCGCAGCGCCTCTGCAACGGATCCAAGATTCACTCACTTAACGGGATCTGTGATTTATGACGCTGACGACATCGCGCAAGTGGTGGACAGCCAGCACAATGGTAAAAACCCGGATGCGATTCGCGTCCGCCATATTGAATTGTTTGACCATTCCAACGGTGATCACGCAGGCGCCTATGGCGATGATGTCATCGCTGGAGGCGCAGATGACGATCTCTTGTTCGGGCAGTTGGGCAACGACGATTTGCATGGTGACGGTGCGCTAGTACCTGTCACCGAGTTGCAAGCTGATACTGTCAACAGGGGCAGTAATTTGATCGGCCTCACCGAGGCGGTTGAGGGATCCGATGCAGGGGGAGATGATTACGTTGAAGGCAACGGGGGTGAAGACTTCATTCTTGGTGGTCTTGGGCAAGATGATCTGGTCGGTGGAAGCTCCGCCTTGTTTAATCTGACGGATGAGTCTCTGAGGCCCGACGGTTCTGACGAAATCTTCGGTGGGAATGGTGATGCGGTCGCTCGCAACGACGAAGGTGATGGGCTCCACAGCCATGACGCCGACGTTATTGTCGGCGATAACGGCAATATCCATCGGTTGGTCGATGCGGATTCTGGCGATTACCTGAGCTATGCCTACGATAATTATGACGAGTCAAGGCGACTGGTAGTCCGCGCAGTATCGCAACTGGATTACACCCCTGGCGGCGCCGACAGTGATATTGGCAGCGCAGATGTCATTCGTGGCGAGTCCGGTGACGATGAGATCTATGGCATGACCGGAGACGACGCCATATTCGGTGACGCGGGCGATGACAACATCGTCGGCGGCTCAGGAAATGACTGGATCTCAGGTGGTGCAGGCTCGGACGGCATCTTGGGTGATGATGGCCGAATTTATACCAGTCGCAATGGAACAGCTGAAACGCTGTTTGGCATCGATGCGAGCATAGAGCAGACCATCGAAGTGAAAAAGTTCCTTGAAACCACGATTAACGAAACGGGCTCTCTGACCAAGAGCGTTAATCTCACGCCATTCGATCAGGGCGGTAACGACATCATTTATGGCGGACAGGGAGATGATTTCCTTCACGGTGGCGCCGGCGATGACGCTATGTCAGGTGCCGAGGCCTTGGAACTTTATTACGGTGCTCATCAGACTCACGAAAATGTGCTGGGCTTCAACCCGGAGACAGAAGAGTTTAAGGCTTACAACGAGAATGACCCGCTGTCCAAGATCCTGGTGGATGACATGGGAGTGTTTACCACCGACGGATCGGGCGAGGAGTTTCTGCTCAACTTTGAGACTGGAGACGATGGTCAGGATCGTTTGTTCGGCGGCGATGGTAACGACTGGCTGGTAGGTGGCGGTAACGTCGATCACCTCTACGGTGGTATGGGGTCGGATCTGCTGAACGCTGACGACGACTTGTCTACCAATGGCGATGCAAACAACTTACCAGACGACGCTGATGACGGCCTCTCCAACGCAGATATAGCGTTTGGCGGTGGCGGTCGTGACGTGCTGATTGGCAATACCCAGTCTGACCGTTTGATCGATTGGAATGGCGAGTTTAATAGCTACGTCGTGCCATTCTCACCCTTTGGGCTCGAGACAATCAGCCGCGACCCAAGACCTAGCCTTGTCCAGTATCTCTATGACTTATCCAGAGCGGACGGCGCCGATGCCACGCGGGCTGCTGATAGCGGTTCTGATGGGTCCCGAAACGGAGAGCCTGACGGGGAATTAGGTGTTGTCCTGCAGCAAGACGATCAGTGGGGACAACAGAAGGGCAAGCCTGCCGATCCTCAGCCTGGAAACGGGCCCTAACCTAGCTTGAATTGCTAGCACGAAAGCGAAGCGTCGCGGGTCCCTGCGACGCTTTCTTTTACTTCCTAGAAAGTGAGCTTGAACCGCAGTTTTTGGCGCAGATTGCCAAGGGATTGGCGGCATTTGCCAAGCTGTTCGTCGTGCTTTTGACGATACTGCCGATACAGATTAATCGCACCACAAAAAGATCTCCGGGGAAGTGCCACCAATGTATGAAGTGTTTCTCAGGGCGTGTGGGTAACGGGAATGGTTAATGGATTTTTTCGATAGAAAAATGAATTTGGCGGATTTCGCAACGGAATGGCTGCGGGATCTGTGCGAAAACTCCAACGTGAATGTTCACTTTGGAGTTGTACTAATTAACTCAAGCGCACAGGGAAGTCTCGCGCCTGCCGCATTCTGGCCCGATGTAGCGGATCCTAACAAAGCCATCATGCAGACCGTAGAAAAATGTGTGGCAGCTCGATCCACACAGGCTTGCCGGTATCAGCACTCAGTTGGCAAGACAAGCCAGGATCGATGCGCTGTCGCACTGCCTCTGCTCATTGACGAACAAATACAGGCGGTAATGGCGCTAGAAATTGAGTTGGCACTGGACGGGTCTCTTGAGGGTTTTCAGCGTGCTGCGGAACGCCACCTGTTGCTCTTAGAGGCGATCATTAGAAGAGAGATAGGCAGCAATTCAGAGCGGCTGACGGCTGTCCTTAACCTTGTTGCAACTGCGCTTCATTACGAATCTTTCCAGGCTGCCTCCACCGCTGTTGCGACCGAGTTGGCAGGAATTCTGGAATGCGAAAGGGTGAGTATTGGCTTTGTCGATAAAGGACATGCGGTCGTCAAAGCGCTGTCGCATAGCGCCGTATTTACTGAAAAAGCTAATCTTGTAAGAGATCTCAGCGCCAGTATGGATGAGGCGATCGATCAAAGGGCGATCACCGTATTTCCACCTATCGATGCCAATTCTGTCTTAGTCACCCATCACCTCTCAGAGCTGGTTCGCTCGGCAGGAGATGGAGCAGCTTGTGTCGTTCCATTTGCGGACGGTGATGCGATGGCGGGAGCCATCGTGCTCGAGATGCCGTCGGGTAAGCGGTTTGACGACGAAGCGCGATCTTTGTGCGAGTACGCGGCACTCTTGCTTGGCCCTCTGCTCGAGGTAAAGCGACGAGATGATAGAAGTCTGTTTTCGAAGACCCGCCATTCTGCGCAGCAGTTTTTGCAGCGGCTGATCGGCCCCGCCCACACTGGTCTTAAGCTGATCACGGGTAGCTTCGTTTTGGCGATTGCTTTCCTAAGCCTGGTCGATGGCGAATATAGAGTGACAGCAGACGCAACTCTGGAGGGCGCAGTGCAGCGCAGCATTGCGGTTCCCTTATCGGGTTTCGTGTCTGAGTCCTATGCGCGAGCGGGTGACACCGTCAGGCAGGGGGAGGAGATTTTTACTCTGGATAGCAGGGACCTGAGGCTGGAGCAGTTAAAACTCACTAGCCAAAGAGCTCAGTATAAGCGGGAGCATAGCGAGGCGCTTGCGGGAAAAGAGAGGGCGAAGGTCAATATCTTGAACGCACAACTTGCTCAAGTTGATGCGCAAATCGCCTTGGTAGAAGAACAGCTTTCCAGAACCAGAGTCACCGCACCATTTGACAGTTTCATCGTTTCGGGAGATCTCAGTCAGTCCTTGGGCGCTCCTGTCGAGCGCGGTGCGATTGTTTTCGAGGTGGCACCCTTGTCGGATTACCGCATTTTGCTGGAGGTCGATGAGCGTGATGTCACGACGCTGATGATCTCCCAAACAGGCGTTCTCGCAATTGCCGGATTACCAGACTACGTGCCGCAGATTGAAATTATGCGAATCACTCCTGTAGCGACCACTAAGGAAGGGCGAAATGTCTTTGAAGTGGAGGCATCTCTTACCGAGGATCCCTCAGCCGCGCTAAAGCCGGGCATGCAGGGGGTAGGCAAGATTACCGTCGGCGATCGAAAGCTGATTTGGATATGGACTCACAAGATTATCGAGTGGATCCGCATGTTTGTCTGGGCCTGGTGGCCCTGAGAGTGAATGAGCCATGAGCGATTCTTTCTACAGTGCGTCCTGGTATCGCGTAGCGGAACTGCTTCCTCGTCTTAGGAAGCATGCGCATTTGACCCGTCAGGTATATCGGGGAGAGATCTGGTACGTGCTGCACGACTCTGCCAGTGGAAAGTCGCACCGATTTTCGCCACAGGCATATCGATTCATCGGTTTGATGGATAACCAGAGAACGGTAGACCAGATTTGGAATATTATTTTAGAGGACGGCGGTGATGATGCTCCGTCTCAGGATGAAGTGATCAAGCTGTTGGGCCAACTGCATGCTGCCGACGCCTTGATATGCAATTCGCATCCAGATGCTGATGAGCTGTTTCGGCGCTTCAGGCGGCAGAAGGACGCAAAATTGAGACAGCGGCTTCTAACACCCTTGGCCATCAGGATCCCTCTCTTTGACCCGGAGCAGTTCCTCAATCGAACATACCGATTCGTAGCACCCTTCTTCACCCGATTGGGGAGCTTGATATGGCTGATGACAATTATTGTTGCTGCTGTGTTGGCCGGCAGTCATTGGGAGTCATTGACCGCGGATATCGTCGACAGAGCCCTCACCCCCACTAATTTATTGATCTTGTGGCTGACTTACCCCTTGGTCAAAGCGCTGCATGAGCTGGGGCATGGATACGCCGTGAAGTTCGCCGGAGGAGAGGTACACGAGATAGGGTTGATGGTATTGGTGTTGATGCCCGTACCCTATGTAGACGCCTCGTCGGCTTGGGCAATCCAAAACAAATGGCAACGTATGCTGATTGGGGCGGCTGGCATTCTGGTGGAGTTGTTTCTTGGTGCGATAGCGTTGTTTGTTTGGATCAACGCAGAACCGGGATTGGCGAAAGCCTTTGCCTACAACGTGATGCTGATCTGCGGGGTCTCAACGCTGCTGTTCAATGGCAACCCCTTACTCAAATTTGATGGCTACTACGTTCTATCTGACGCCATAGAGACGCCTAATTTAGCCCAGCGTTCCAACCAATTTCTGGGTTACCTGGCCAAGCGCTTCTTCTTCAGGATGCCCGATATCGAGTCGCCGGCAACGAACCGAGGAGAACAGGTCTGGTTCACTTTGTATGGCACTTCAGCCTTCGTCTACCGCATGTTCATTATGTTCGTGATTGTGCTTTACATTGGAGCAAAATACTTCGCCGTTGGTGTGGTCTTAGCCCTCTGGTCACTCAGCACGCAAATTTTCTTACCCCTTATCAAGAATGTTTCGGGTGTCCTCAGAGAAGCGAGGGCAACCGGAAGTCATCATCGTGCGTCGGCAAATGGTTTTGTTGCGGTCGCGTTACTGTCAGCTCTGACTCTATTCGTGCCATTACCATTCTGGACGGTAACCGACGGGGTGATTTGGCCCGGTGACAAAAATCGATTAAGAGCGGGCACGGACGGTTTTGTTTCGGAGATTGTTGCCGCTGACGGAAGTTTCGTTAGTGAGGGAGAGGTCTTGATCAAGATGACGGATCCGCTTCTGGAGTCGCAGCTTGAAGTGCTAACGGCGACGGTGAGAGGGCTGGAAGGGCAGCTAATGCTTGCGAGAGCAACCGATCGCGTGCAGGTCGCGCTAATTAGAGAGGAGCTGGAGAGTGCTCAAGCGGACCTGAATCGCATGAGGGAGCGTGTTGATAACTTGGTCATCAAGAGTCACATGGCAGGAACTATGACGTTACCCGCCGGCCAAGATCTTGAAGGTAAATTTTTCCGTAAAGGTGACCCTGTCGGCTATGTCACTCAGGCAGCTGACTTGCGCACAATCCGTGTCGCTGTCACTAACGAACAAGTGGCACTAATCGCTGAGGAAACCGGCGATATCCACATTAGGTCCACTGCATGGGGCTCACCCAGTCACACAGCGTTACTCAGCAGAATCGTTCCTGGAGGAACAATGAAGCTGTCATCCGCCTCACTCGGTACCGAGGGCGGAGGGAATATTTTGGTAAATCCCACATCCGGCGATGGCGTTACTACCTTCAGTCGAGTGTTTGAGCTCGATGTCACGTTGCCTCAGGCGGCGGAGCCGATGCTGCTTGGCCAGCGGGTGTCGGTGCGATTCGATCACGGAATGAAGCCCCTGTTTTATCAAGCCTACAGGGGGCTGAGGCAGGTTTTCCTGTCCCGGTTTGGTATCTAGCGATGGGAATGTTAAGAGACAGGAACTTGTCGGGTGGTGACAGATGATTGGTCTGGAAGCCGCGAGGCCTGATTTTTTAAACGGTGAATACCCCCAGAGAGCTGACAAGAGAGTCGAATGGTTAGACAAGCTCTCCGCCAGGTTTTTTGCTGGGCTTCGACGGCTTGGGCCCACATCAGCGCACTCACAAAGTTTCGTAGCGTCAGTGCGCGATTTTGATGATGAGCTAAGGAAGGCTTTTGACCGCGAATTGCGTCAGCGGATTGCGGAGTTGCGGAGTGCTCTGATTAGCCGCGGGCCACAAGACGCATTGGTTGCTGAATCGTTTGCAATTACCAGGGAGGTTTGCCGCCGTCAGCTGGGAATGAAGCATCACGACGTACAAATCGCCGGCGGATTTGCGATGGTGAAGGGCAAGATCGCGGAAATGGAGACTGGCGAGGGTAAAACCATAACGGCACTGCTGCCGGCCTGCCTTGCCGCGCTCTCAGGCGTTCCCGTTCATGTCATAACAGTAAACGACTTTTTGGTAGCTAGAGACGCAAACGAACTCAAGCCTGTCTATGATTTTATGGGGCTGACTGTCGGTACGGTGACCGAGGGGATCGACATCGAGGAGAGACGGAAGGCTTACCGAGCCGATGTGACCTACTGTAGCAACAAGCAATTGGCATTTGATTATCTCAAGGACACGCTCGTTCTTGGTCAGGAAAGCCGAGCCATGCATCTCAAGCTGGAGGGTCTGTACAGTGAGATGCCCCGTTCAGAGAGGCTCACATTACGAGGCCTGTGCTTTGGAATCGTAGACGAGGCAGACAGTGTTCTGATCGACGAGGCGAAGACGCCTTTAGTGATCTCCAGAAAGGGTGAGGCAGGCGCAGAGGCTGAAATCTTTCGTGATGCCATTCGAGTCGCTCGCCAGCTAAGCGCTGATCTGCACTTCAGGATTGAAGCGCAGCGCAGCCGATTGAGACTGACAGAGAGCGGAGAGCAGGAAGTTGTTGAACTCACTCGCGACATGAACGGGATTTGGTCTGGCCCAAAGCGCAGTCGCGAGCTCATCACGCAGGCCCTATCTGCGCTTCATCTTTATCATGAGGGGGTGAATTATCTGGTTGTAGATGACTCCGTGGCGATCATTGATGAATATACGGGCCGCGTGATGGCAGACCGTTCCTGGGAGGGAGGGTTGCATCAGATGATTGAGGCCAAGGAGAACTGTGAAATCAGCGGTCGGCAAGAAACGCTGGCAAGAATCAGTTATCAGAGATTCTTTGGCCGTTATCTCAGATTGTGTGGAATGACTGGAACGGCCAAGGAGATCTCATCGGAGCTTTGGTCTGAGTACAGATTGGGCGTTGAAAAAATACGAACTCACCTGCCTTTGAAAAGGTCGGCCCAAAAAGACCTTTGTTTTGCGAGGCAGGCCGATAAGTGGCAGGTAGTACTGTGCAATATTATCACCACGAAGAAGACAGGGAGACCTGTTCTGGTGGGCACGCGCACGGTTGAGGATTCTGAGAAGCTCTCGGAAATTTTGCGCAAATCCGGTATTGATCACAGGGTGCTTAACGCACGAGATGATGCCCAGGAAGCCGCTGTGATTGCTCAGGCTGGTCAACCAGCGCGGATTACTGTTGCCACCAATATGGCGGGCAGAGGAACGGATATTCGTCTGGCGAGAGGCATATCTGAGCTCGGTGGTCTGCACGTGCTGTCAACTTGCTTTCATGAATCGAGACGAATCGATCGCCAACTATTTGGCCGCAGCGGTCGTCAGGGCGACCAGGGCAGCCACCAAACCATCGTCTCATTAGAGGACGAGATCTTCATTCAGTATTTGAGCCCGGTGATCCGACGGATGCTGGGTCAGTTGTGTTCGAGCGGCCGCTGTCTGCCTGACTGGTTGCTGGCGTGCGCTCGGCGATTTATTCAACGTCGTGCAGAAGCCCATCATGCTCGCATGAGAAGAGACATGATGAAACTGGACGAGAATTTAAATGACATGCTGGCGTTTAGTGGTCGGCCAGATTGATATGTGCGAGAGAGGATGAAATGAAATTGCATCGATGTACCGGAATATTCCTTGTGAGCTCATTCTGCTCCTTTGGATTTGCTCAAGTACCCAGTGATACAAGCTATGACTGCTTGATCGAACCCAGTGTTTCGGTCGATTTGGGAAGCGCGGTTCGGGGTATCGCCACTGCGATCAATATCGAGCGCGGTGATCGAGTAAGTCAGGGTGATTCCTTGGTGGAACTGGATTCTCGGGTCGAGCAGGCAACTGTTGCCCTTGCGCTAGCAAAAAGTGAAAACTCTGCAGAGCTTAAGTCCAGAGAAGAAAGCATGCAGCTCGCCAAAAAAAGATTGGTTCGCTTCAGGGGACTTTATGAAAGTAACAATGTTTCTAAGCAGCAATTGGAGGATGCCGAGAGCGAGGCTGTTATCGCAGAAATGAACTGGCATCGAGCGCGAGAGAATCAAATCTCTGCAGAGCTGGAGTTGGATGAGGCCAAAGCGGTTCTGGCTTTGCGAACGATCACCAGCCCGGTGTCGGGCGTCGTGGTGGACAGACTGGTTTCCTCGGGCGAACTGGTTACCGAGGACGATCCAGTCCTACGATTGGCTTCCCTAAATCCTCTGCATGTCGAGTTGATTTTGCCGGCATCCGAATTTGGAAAAGTTAAGCCGGATTCTGTCGCTAAAGTGTATCCCGAGATGCCGGCAGGTACTGAATTCGTCGGCCGGGTAGATATTGTCGATGCGCTCATAGACGCCGCCAGTGGCACCTTTGGCGTGAGAGTGGAGTTACCCAACCCCGACTATATTGTTCCTGCAGGGCTAAGCTGCCACGTTGATTTTCAGGCGAACGAGAATATTGCTGCGGACGCGCATTCGAACTTGAACCATTCAGACGACGCGTTTGACCAGGAAAGTGATGTTTCCGAGGTCATTGCTGAAGGCGAGCAAGTCTGAGCGGCTAAAATCTATCCTAGGAGGCAGGACTTCACTCATATAGCTAAAACGCGCTTCTTCCACACAGTCTTCGCAGTGTAGATTTATTTGCCACTAGCCGACCGCCGCGTTTGTATTTGTGATGATCTAAAGTCGGGTTTTGGTATTGCAGACTGCAATATCCAGCATAGAGTAAGCAGTTCACCAGTTGCCGATTAGCGGGCGCTGATGCCCCCCTGGTCCGGCATTTTGATGCCGCCTTCCACCTCGACCCAATCCATGGATGACTGACACCAGATCTGGAATTGCGGGGTCAACTCGTGCTTTTGCTCGCAACCGCCCAGCCTGAGAGAGAGTAGCCCCGTGTCGTCGGTATTGCCGGTGTGGATCATGGTGGCGCAGTGGCCACAAAAGCTCATAGCCCGTGGGTTGCCGCTCTCGGCGACTTTGACGTAGGCCGTTAATTCACCCGTCGTGAGATGAAAGTCCTCCCGCGCGACCCGGGTCGTAAACTGAAACGCTGAGCCGCCCACGGTCTGGCAATCCGTGCAGTGACACACGCCGACCAGTGCGGGGTCGATGCTTGCCTGCCAGCGGATATCGCCGCACAGGCAGGCGCCATTAATTTCCATAGACAGGCTGGTCTGCCTCAGAGCATCTCGTTGGCGAGGAGCTCAAGCACCACCGGGTCCTGCACGCCCAGCAACATGCTACCCACTTCACCGCGCTTACCGGCCTCTTTCCAGGGGCCGAGTCGCTCGATGATGCGCTCACGGGGTCCAATCAGTGAGACCTCATCGAGCAGTTCGTTGGGCACCAGCGCTTCGGCTTCGGGCTTCTTGCCGCTGAGGTAGAGTTCCTGAATCTGGTTCGCGGCGTCGCCGTAGCCCAGACGCGTTGCGTACTCGTGATAAAAGTTCTTGTTCTTGGCGCCCATGCCGCCGATGTAGAGCGCCAGCCAGGGGCGCAGCGCATCGTAGGCGGCGTCGAGATCATCGTTCATCGCCACCGTGACGAAAGGTGCGATGTCGAAATCCTTAAGGCTTTTGCCGTTGCCCGCTTTCTCAAAACCCTGCTCGATGGATTCTCCGAGTACGTCGTACTTGTTCGGATCCATCCATACGGGGAACACGCCATCGGCGACCTCGCCGGCACAGCGCAGCCCCGCGGGCGTAATAGAGGCGGTATAGATGGGAATATCGGTCGCGGCGAGAATCGATTTGAGGGGTTTGCCCAGTCCGGTGGTGCCTTCGGATTGATTCGGCATCTGATATACCTGACCGTCGAACTCTACCGGACCTTCGCGCTCGAAGATCTTGCGCATGATCTGAATGTATTCTTTGGTGCGCGTCACGGGCTTGCCGTAGGGCACGCCGTGCCAGCCTTCAACGACCTGCGGGCCTGAAGCACCCAGTCCGACAATAAAGCGGCCGCCCGAAAGCTGATCGAGTGACATGGCCGTCATGGCGCACATGGCCGGGGTTCGCGCGGGCATCTGCATGATGGCGGTGCCCACCCGGATCTTGCTGGTCTGCGCCAACACATAGGCGGCCGACGTGACGGCATCGTTACCGTAGGCTTCGGCAGTCCAGACCGAGTCGTAACCCATCGACTCTGCCTGCTGGATCAGCTCGATAGGCATGTGGATGTGCTTGCCAGAATAACCAAGAAGAAAACCAAGTTTCATAATGCGGGGCTCCCAACACCGACGATCGGTGCGAAGTATTGAAAGTTGTCTGATCGCGCAGTGTACGAGGGATCAGCGACAGAGCCCAGCCTTGGGTGCGCGGCGCTGCGGGTGGTAGTGAACCAGATGACGCCCAATTGAGTTGCGTGGCTAAGCAGTGAAAGTGCAGAGATGCCAGGTGATCATGTATGGAATGAGGCGGGTTAGGGGTCGCGCGAGATGCCGCCCGGGATCGAGATCAGCTGCTGAATGATTCGGAATAAAAAAACAGCTAAAACAGATGCTTGAGAGATAATAATAAGGCGGTGATTCAGTATTAAGCCCGCAGATAATCGTCCAAAGTCAGGTGAAAACGCCGGATGCGCGCTTCCTGATAATTCCCCAAGGTGATGCCCTTGCGAGTCGCTTTGAGCCCCTGCTGCTGTAACTGGAGGTTGCTGGTGTCCTGATCGTAAACAGCGCCCAGCCAGGCCAGTTCATCGACCTCGGTGTAGGACTGCTCCACCGATAGACGAACGGGCTCAGGGGGGTCGGGATGTGCGGCGCCCTCGGGCAAGGGCTCCAGCATCAGAATCTCGAACAGGCAGCTGTCGACGTC
>CALKHC010000137.1 GCA_938091425.1 uncultured Luminiphilus sp.
ACGACGTTGAGTGGGCCATGTTCACGATCAGCGAAGGCCGAACAGAAGCGGAGGCCGAACATCAGGCTAGGCGGATTCGTGAGATTTGCTCTGCAGAGGGCGGCAAGGAACTACCCGACAGCATCCCAAGAATACTGGCCGCCAATCCCTTCGGCCCGGTCAACAACATGGTGGGCGCAGAGGGTGAGCGCTGGCTACCGGTTCATGGTCTGGTGCCCCACTCGCGCGGCGAGGCGGTACTGGCGGAGGTGGAGGCGGTGTATGAGCGCAACCGCGACACACTCGAGCAGTTCAACATCGAGACGGGCTATTTGATCGCAGTGGTCAGTGAGCAGATCACCGTACTCGAGCCGGTGTTCTTCTGGCCCGACGAACTGAATGCGCTGCACAAGCATAGCCTTGAGCCTGACCACCTTGCCCGAATCAATCAGTTTGATGCGGTCCCCGAGGCCTGGGACGCGGTATATAAAGTCAAGAGCGAAGTGGTTGATGTGTTGTCAGCAGAGGGCGCAAGCCATATGCAATTGGGCAAGGCGTACCACTACCACAGCGCGCTGAAGGCACCGGCACTGGACCTAGTCACCGCTATCAAGGCCGCTCTCGACCCTGATGGCATCATGAATCCGGGAGCGCTCGGTCTGTCCTGAGCGCCGGTTGCCATCAGGGCTTGTCATCAGAGACCTGCCCGCCCGTGCTATATTGCAACGCATAAAAATAATCGCTCAGCCCAAGCAGGCAAGGTGCGCCCATGACCGCCTATATCATCGTTGAAGCCGTCCTCCACGACCCAGAAAAGTTCGGCGCCTACGCGAAAATTGTTCCCGACATTGTGGCGGAATTCGGCGGCGAGTACCTGGTGCTTGGCGGCGAGCAGACGCCGCTGGAGGGCGACTGGGGTGCAACGAGATTGGTGATGCACCGTTGGCCATCGGCAGAGCAGGCCAAAGCCTTTTGGTATAGCGACGCCTACGAAGCGGCAAAGCCTTTGCGAGCCGGCACCGGGGAATTTCGCGTCATGCTGGTGGACGGCCTGCAGCAGACACCGCTGGAGTAAAGCGCCATGACCCCCTATTCCGCACTCGCGCTTCAGATGGACTGCCATGCTGTGAACGGTCTCGCCGATCGCGCGGCGGTCGAGCAGGCAATGTCGAGCACACTGGATCGTGTCGACCAACTGATTGCGGGGAGCAAGGGTTTCATCGGCACATTCAGTGGCGACACGCTCCGCCTGGTGGTGCTACCAGAATATTTCCTGACGAGCTTCCCCATGGGGGAATCGATCCCCGAGTGGCGGACCAAAGCCTGCATCGCGATGGATGGCCCGGAGTATCAGCGCATGGGCGAGATCGCTCGCAGCCGCGGTGTGTATCTGTCGGGCAATGCTTACGAGCTCGATCCGCACTTTCCCGAACTCTACTTCCAAACCAGCTTTATCATCAGTGATGAAGGTGAGGTCATACTCCGCTATCGCCGTTTGATATCGATGTTTGCCCCCACCCCTCACGACGTGCTGTCGCAATATCTCGAGGTGTATGGAGACGAGGGGCTCTTCCCCGTAGCCGACACACCCCTGGGCAGGTTGGCCTGTGTCGCATCAGAGGAAATCCTTTACCCAGAAGTGGCTCGCGCGTTGGCAACGCGCGGCGCCGAAGTGATCCTACACTCCTCAAGTGAGGTCGGCAGTCCGCGCCCCACGCCAAAAAACATCGCTAAGTGCGCGCGGGCCTACGAGAACATGTGTTACGTGATCTCCAGCAATACCTCGGCGATCCACAACTCACCCGTGCCGCAGAACTCAACACAGGGGCACTCGCAGATCGTCGACTTTAAAGGGCAGGTAATGACCGAGGCTTATGCGGGCGAGTCGATGGTAGGTCATGCGTTGATCGATATCGAACGCCTGAGGGAAGCGCGGAGCAAACCTGCCATGACCAACCTGCTCGCCAGACAACGGCTGTCGCTGTTCCGCTCAACATACGAGCAGCCGCATTTTTATCCGGAAGATAACTTGGTCAACGAAGACGGCGCGATTACGGTGCCAGACCGGTCGCACTTTATGGGGCAGCAATCAGCGGTGATCGAAGGCCTTAAAAAAGCGGGCCTGATCTGAGCTTTTAATCGAGGGTAAGGTCCATTGAGTACTGGAAATGGGCCGGGTTATAGAGCACCTCGAGAAAGTCCAGAATTTGTTCGTCACCGGCACCTGTCTTTTGGTAAGACCGTCGAGTCAGACTCAGTAGTGGACTTCCCTCGCCAACCTCCAGCGCAGCCGCCACCGACGCGTCGGCAGAGACCGCCGACAGGGTTTGAGTCACGTGACTGACCTCTAGACCCTGTTGCCGGAAATAACTGAGTCGCGGGGTATTCTCAAAAATCGCCGGGTCGGCAGGCATGTCTACCCCCGCCGTCCAGCTGTTGTAGTGCCCAAACTTCATGCCGTCGCGCTCGCGGACTCGCAATAAGTGGAGAGCCGTCTCGCCGTCGGCGAGCCGCAGGTCTTCACGGATCGCTCGGGGCGGCACCCGCATGCCGTAATCGAGAATATGCGCCGAAGAGTTACGCGCCATACTCTCGATTTCCTGCAGCATCCCTGTGAGTGGCGCTTGCACGGGCTTTGGCGAGTACTGGTAGATCACATGGGTGCCGCGACCACGCCGTCTCTCGACCAACTCCTCAGTGGCCAAATCATCCATCGCGCGCTGGGCAGTGATGCGCGACACCTTAAACAGCTCAGCTAGCTGCTCCTCCGGCGGTAAACGCAATCCCAAAGCCAACGTGCCATCGAGGATTCTTGCCTTTAGCAAGGAATAGAGCTGGTGATACAGCGGCGTTGGCGAGGACTTAGATATCTGGCCAATCAAATGTGAGCTGAAAACGTCGTCCATATCCCGTCCCTGAGCGCTGCAACACCGAATAACACCTAATGATATATCAAAATAGGCGTATTACATACCGGACGCGCTTTCGTGTTCAGCTTTTGTAGCGTTTTCAAGCGCTGGTGCGGCTCATGCACCGCCGATCATTTTGATATAATGTTATATCTTTAGTCTGTGGGGCAGAAGTGATGGGTATTACCGAACTGGCCGTGCTGCGCTGGCTACACATCATTGCCATGGTGTATTGGTTAGGCGGCGAGTGGGGCGTCTTCAACACGTCTACCCACGTCATTAATCGCGACCTGTCGATGGATGAGCGGCGCCGGCACATGCAGACGGCGTACCATATCGACATCCTGGCGCGTATCGGCATTATTAGCTTGCTGCCGCTCGGGCTACACATGGGTTACCTCTGGGGTGTGCAACCCTACGGCGGCAATTTCCTAGTGGCGGTGTGGGTGCTGGCAATCGCCTGGCTGGCGCTGTGCATTTCCGCTTACTTCTACCGTGAAACCGACCGAGGTATGCAGCTTACTCTCTGGGATGAGCGGGTGCGCTTTGTGTTGATCCCGGTGATGGTGATTACCTCGATCAGCTCGCTGCTGGGTTATGGCCCGTTCAATGTCGGACCCATGCAGTACTGGTT
>CALKHC010000138.1 GCA_938091425.1 uncultured Luminiphilus sp.
GCCGACTGCGAGTTACAGTGATCTGGTAGTAGGCACCGAGATACGGCTGTCTTTCTAGATCCTGTCCCAGTGGATGACCAACAACTGACACTGCTTGCGGACAGGGCTGCCGCCTGAGCGTTACTGGAACTGTAATTGTCCGTATCCGTAAATTTGATCGCGCCCCGGGGCGCCAATGTCAACGGCACTGGCATACAACGCATTCAGCATCACAGCGGGCTCACTATTCGATTGCAGCAAGCGGGCCGCCGCAACGGTAACAAAGGGTACCGCGTAGGAGGTGCCGGATGACGCAGCATAGCCCCCTCCAGCCTGCGCATGGCGAATATTGACACCGGGTGCAGCAATGTCGACATACTCACCGCGATTGGCCAAGCGAAACGCGCGGCCGCGGTTGTCGGTTGCCGTAACGGCTACCACCTCCGGATACGCCGCGGGATACATAGGCTGCGCCATAGGCCCACCGTTGCCAGCCGCCGCAATCGCCAGAACACCTCGCTGTCGCACTCGAGCTAACGCGGTCTCAAGCAATCGGTTCGGAGGACCCGCCAAACTGATGTTAATGACAGAGACTTGTTGGGTGACGAGCCAATTGAGTGCCTTGATCAGGCTCACTGTGCTGGCAAATTCGCCCTGCTCCTCGGTTTGGTCGAATACCTCAGCTGCAAACAACTCAGCCCGAGGCGCCAGACCCAGTGCAGAAGGGTCATTGCCGGCAATAATGGACGCGATCGCTGTGCCATGAAAATTCGGTGGCGTATCGTTATCAACAAAGCGTCGAGTCGTAATAGACGCCTGTGAGAAAGCGCTGTGCCCCTGATCCACGCTACTGTCGATGATCCCGATGCGCAGCGACAAGTCAGACAGATCTGTAGGCAAACTCAGCAATTCACGTGGTGCGACACCCGCGATGTCAGCATCTGGATCATCAGGCACGCCAGCGGTGTAGAGGTGATTGAGATCGACGTCGGCTCTGTCGCCACCAATCACCTCATAGATACCCGCACGAGTCGCCGACAGGTCAAAGCTGGCAGGGGCCGCAACTTCTGCCAGCAGAAAACCCAGTCCTTCTAGCTCACTGACCCGGTCAAAAAGATAACCTTCCTCCGCCAACTGCTCGAAAACATCGGCCTCAGCCATGACCAACCAGTGGTCAGTCTGAATGCGCAGCGCATCTTCACTGATGCGGGACTCGATATCGGTGAGCAAATCTTCCATGGCTTGCTCTATTCGCTCTTCGGTGGCCTCTGAAACGATGTCAGTGACCTGATCCTCAACCTCCTGGCTCGCGCCGGGCTGAATCAGCGAAAAACCCAATAACAACGCCGCAGCTAACCGAATTCTGCCGCGGATCGGGGAATATTTGGCTTGAAGTAGCGCGTTGATGCTGGACATGATGCGAGTCTAACCCCTTTCGGGCCCGCGCCGGTATGGTGCTGAAAAGCAAAAAACTGCCGCCCAATAGGGAATAAGTCCCACTCTGAAACGTCAAAACGATAGTAGGCAAGATATGGCGAGTTTAAGCGCCCAGCAACGACACGATCTGATTGAAGAGCTGCCGCGATTAAAGCGGTTTTGCCTCTCGCTGACGTCAGATCCCGCCGATGCAGATGATTTATTGCAAATCACGGTGGAGCGCCTGCTTGAAAAGGGTATGCCCGAAGACGCGCACGTCGCCAAATGGTCGCACCGGGTATGTCGCAATTTGTGGATTGATGAGATTCGATCCAGAGACGTGCGGAGTCGTTACGCGCTATCAGAGAGCGCGATGGAAGGGGCCGGTACCACTTCGGCCAATACTGACGAATCCGTGCAGCTCGATCGGGTCTCCGCAGCGATGGAACGTTTGCCCCCTGAGCAACGCGCAGCGTTGGTTCAGGTCGCGGTAGAAGGCTGTTCCTACGCTGAAGCAGCGGCGCTGCTGGAAGTGCCGATCGGCACGATCATGAGTCGTGTCGCTCGAGCTCGAAAAGCGCTGGCTGAGGATTTGGAGTGGAATGCAGAAAGAGAGGCCTAAGCCTCCGGCATTCGTCAGGGCCCACTTGGGAGGGGCCGAAGGGAATAGGGTGATTACGATGAGTGATGATCGTCAAAACGTGGTAGACATGGCCGGAACGCGGGTGGACGACGACCACTTGCTGTCGATGTATGTCGACAACGAGTTAGATGCTGAGCGCACGATTGCCCTAGTCAGTCGGCTCCGCAACGAGCCCGCCCTGCGAGCTCGGCTCGAGTTAATGGAAGCCAACGACAAGCGAATCAAGCAGTTGTTTGCTCAGTCAAATAATCAAGTTCCGGAACATCTGGCACCGCTGGTTGCTGCGGAAAACGTGGCCGTGCTGGGTATGACTCGTCGCTGGCAGCGTTGGGCGAGCGTCGCTGTAGCAGCCTCCTTCGCGACAGCGATGGCATTTGTTGTCGACCTGAATCAGACCGATGTATTCAATCCCATGACCATGGATACACAGCTGGCGAGTGCCCTCGAGCAGTCGCCCTCGCGTGCCACTGGCTGGGATGTTCTGGATGATGATCGACAATTTCGCTCGGTGCTGACCTTTCCCGCAGCGGACGGGCGCTGGTGCCGTGAGTTTCTGCTGAGCCAAAGCGAGTCACACTGGCGTGGTGTCGCCTGCCGAGATGGCGATGAATGGGTAAACCAGGTCGTGGGTAGCGAAGTCTTCCTCAAGCAGGAGACCCAATATCGTCCAGCCGGTGCAGGCGACAGCGAGCAAGTGGCGCGGTTTATCGATGAGACTGCGACGGATGTGGCGCTTGGGCCACAGCAGGAAGCGGCACTGATCGCATCTGGCTGGTAAGTCGCTGATCGAACCCCCGGCGCGGTTCTCGCGCCGAGAAACATTTAATACTCGAATACAATCCTGAAGCGAAAACCCTCATGAGAAGAGTCGCGCGCCGCCCGTTGCCGGCGCCTGCGCGACAATAACCCCTGCGTTACACTTTGGCGTGCCGGAGTTCGCTGTGCGACCGGCAAATATCCACAACCAAGAGCGTGACACTCATGAATGCATATCTGCTGCCGCTGACCGGCGGCGTTTTGTTAGGGCTCTCCGCCATGTGGTTGCTGCTTTCACTGGGCCGTGTAGCCGGCATTAGCGGCATTGCTTGGGGCTCCCTTGCAGGCCCGGAACGCGGTTGGCGCTGGCTGTTTTTGTTGGGCTTGCTGCTGGGCGGCCTGCTGACCCACAACATCATCGGCCAACCGGTGCCGGATGAATCCGCCGCGCCCTTGTGGCTGATCGCCACCAGCGGACTCCTCGTTGGTCTGGGTACGCGTATGGGTGGCGGCTGCACCAGTGGCCACGGGGTGTGTGGACTGGGTCGACGATCACCGCGCTCGATGGTCGCCACGCTGACCTTCATGACGCTGGGCGTCATCACCGTATTCATCATGCAAAGCTTTATGGGAGTCGCGGCATGAAGGCCTGGCCCGCTTTAATATCAGGCGTACTATTCGGTCTCGGGCTCACCTTGTCGGGCATGTCGGACCCGGCCAAAGTGCTCGGATTCCTGAATATAACCGGGGCATGGATACCGGATCTGATCTTCGTGATGGGCGGCGCTGTGGTCGTCACACTCCTGATTACGCCGCTCGTGACTGCAAGAGAAGCACCGTTGGTAGCATCCGCTTTTTCCCTGCCAGGCAAGCAGTTATTGGACCGACGTTTGATTGGCGGCGCCGTGCTGTTTGGCATTGGCTGGGGGCTATCGGGCTACTGCCCGGGGCCGGCTTTGGTCAGCTTGCTGTATGGCTACGAGTCAACTTTGGTGTTCTGCTTGGCCATGTTCGCTGGGATGGCACTGGAAGGTCGGCTCAGCAGCTGGTTCGCATCATCCTGAATGCGAGCCAACACGTTAACCAAGACGTCACTAAGACAGATCCAACGCAAACTGTTTGAGCACATTGAGCGGGACAATCTCAAGCGTTTTTTGATGGGTCGCTCGAAGGTAAAGCCTAGGGGCTTTTCCCGCCTCGTGTGCTTGATGCCAGCGCATCGCACA
>CALKHC010000139.1 GCA_938091425.1 uncultured Luminiphilus sp.
TAGACAGTGACCAACACGCGGTTAGCTTTCTCGCCAAGTACCATTTTTAAACCTGAGTTTTAGGCCTCTGGGTCGCCTGATGAAGCTTCTTCATCGGTTTCCAGGCCTTCATTGGCTTGCGGGTCTTCACCGGCTTCGCAAGCGGCCGCCGGCTGCACATCAATGTCACCGGTGGCTTCCCAGGTGGGGACTTTGTTGTCGAAACCCGTATACCGAAGCGTGGCATCGCCACTCAGCACCACCTGTAGGGAGCGTCGGCGAATTTCTTTCTCGCCCCCAGCGGCCGAAATACTAAAAGTTTCCTTAGGCCGGAAGAGAAAAACCTGCACAGGTTGACCCACAGCCAGGGCTTTATCCGCACCTTTGTCAGATGCAAAAACACTCCCAAGATAATGCTTGGCGCCGGGAATATCGTTGTAACCCGGGCAGCCCTCGCTGGCATCAAAAAACTTGAACTTGCTGTTAAACGCGCCGCCCTCAATCGACATCCGCAACGTGGCAGTTTCCGCTGACACCGTCAGACTGGTCATCGCTGCAACACTGATCAGGCCTGCACTCACCCGTCTCGCCAGCCTTTTCAACGTCATACTGATATCCCCGCAAGCCCACCTCTGAAATGCAATATTATTGTAGCGCGCACGTCGAGAAAATCTTTTTTGTTCCCTTCACTTCAATAGGATGTTTTTCACACTTGGCTTCAACCACCTGTCTTAACAAGAGCATTCCGCGCCGTTACCGCTATCGGTAAACTCGTCGCCCACTAGAACGCCATCACGAGGAGAGCTTCGTGGAAACCATTACTTGGCAGGATTTTGAGCAGGTGGACCTTCGGGTCGGCACCATTGTCACCGCAGAAGTGTTTGCAGAAGCCCGCCGACCGGCCTTCATTCTGCATGTCGATTTTGGCCCGGATATTGGCGTATTAAAGTCGAGCGCGCAGGTTACCGACCTTTACCAAGCCGACGGGCTGGTGGGTCAGCAGGTGATTGGCGTGGTGAACTTTCCGCCAAAACAGATTGGCCCGATTAAATCCCAATGCCTGATTACCGGGTTTCCGCAAAACGATGGCTCTGTGGTACTGATTCAACCGGAACGACCGATAGAGAATGGGTTGAAGCTGGCCTGAACCTGGCAACTGGCCATGAAGCGCCCCGGCCGCTCAGGCGCCATAGCGCGCCAGAAACTGCTCCACCCGCTGCACCGCTTCCCCAGTTTGGGTAAGTGAAGAACAGAGGTTTACCAGTGCCAACGGGACTCGAGTCGTCCGCCCGTAGCATGCTGCCGCCGGGCCCGCCTCGCCCACCCACTCCGCGAGCAGCTCCGGGCTGACTGCGCCGGCCTCTGGCATCAGCGGAAACTGCGCCAGATTATTGAGCGCCTTGAGCAATTTGGGTCCCACCATCTGCGGCGCGATGTGCGCCGCATCGGCGCGCTCAATGATTGACTCCGACAGGTAGGCCAGAAACCCCAGCACGGGAGACGCCGCCGTAAAGCCCATGAACGCATTGTGGGGAGATTGATAGGCGCGCCAAGAGCCCTCCGCCGTCGGCTGAACCCAGCACTCTTCGCCGAAAAAAGTGTGCTCTGAATCCGGCACACGCCAGAAGGGATCCAACACCAGTGTGTCGGCATCTATCCAGACCACCAATCCGCCGCGCGCCGCCAGCTCCGATTCGATCCAGCGCAGCCGCGCCAAATCAGCCAGTATCGGGGTGCGTTCGCCAAGTTTGGTGCGTAAATCACGTCTTACCCAATCAAAGAGTTCGTCACCGATGTATTGGTATGCGTATCCCTGCCGTTGTGACCAGCCGGCGACGGAAGTCATGCACCGACTCACCCAATCGGGTCTCACGCCCGCGGCAGATTGCAAAATCGTGATCGGGATCATGGGCCGCTCAGCGACTCACACGATGCCTTGGTTATTCTGCAGACCCATCACCTCAGGTTGATTCGGTCGCACTCCCCGCACCCGCCCTTGCGCTTTGAGCCAGCGCGCCACCACGTCCCAGATGGGCTCACCTTCCAGCTGCTGCACTGACGCCCAGCCTGCTACCTTGTAGGTTTTGTTCTCGTCGATGGGTTTGCCGTTCAGAGTCAGCTCGCTAATCCGCGACCCGGCTTGAGCCAGCGGCGAAATGACATACTGAAGACCGCCGGCACGCACCATGTCTCCGCCCTGCTGGTAGTAAGGATCCGGATGGAACAAATTGTCGGCGACATCCTCCAGAACCCGTTTGAGGAACGCACCGCTCATTTCGGTCAGCGTCACCGCGGGATAGGTGATCGCCACCTGGGCCATGAGGTCTTCCATGGTGATCGCAGTTCCTGGTAGCAGTGTAGTGCCCCAGCGAAAGCCCGGTGACAACGCGATGGGAGCGTCTAGCTCGTCCATCAACGCCTCACAGATGAGCTGATCGACACTGCCATTGAAATTGCCACGCCGGTAGAGGAGATCATCTGTCATCGCCAAAGGCTCAGCGAGCTGCTCGGCAAAGGGCGCCCGAATCCGGGCAATCAAATCGCTCATGGCCGGGTCAGCGGGCAACAGCTCCGCAAAAACCGGCAGCAGTCGATACGACCAGTCGCGGAGGCGTCCATCGCGCACATCAAAGTCCAGCACACCCAAAAACTTGCCGTTGGAACCGGCATTGGTGACCAGTGTCATACCGCCTGCGTTTTTAATCTGCAGCGCACGGGGAATAGCGTCGTGGGTGTGGCCGCCCAAAATGGCGTCGATCCCTGTTACCCGCGACGCCAACTTAATATCTGTGTCGGCGCCGTTGTGAGAGAGCAATACCACCACCTGAGCCCCCGCGGCGCGCACCTCATCCACCTTTTCCTGTAGCTCGCGCTCCTGAATACCGAAGGTCCAACCGGTGGTGAAGTGAGCGGGGTTAGCGATGGGTGTGTAAGGAAAGGCCTGACCAATGATCGCTACCGGCACCCCGTTGATCTCTCTGAGGGTATGGCTCGCAAAAACTGGATCGCCAAAGTCCATGTCTTTGACGTTGTGCGCCACAAAATCGATGTGGCCGTCGAGGTCCTGATCAACAATTTCCATAACCCGATCAGCGCCCAGCGTGAACTCCCAGTGGCCGGTCATCACATCGACACCCAAGAGCTTGCTGGCCTCGACCATGTCCTGCCCCTGCGTCCACAGCGCTGTCGCGGAGCCTTGCCATAAATCCCCACCATCCAGCAGTAACGCGCCCGGTCGATCTGCACGCAGCCGCTTGATCAGGGTGGCGATATGAGCAAAGCCTCCTGCGCGTCCAAACTGCTCTGCAGCCGCTTCATAATCAAGGTGGCTCAGCGCATGCGCCGCCTGTGAACCCGGAGAAATATCGAAGTGATTGAGCAGTGCCTCACCGACCAGATGCGGCGGCCGGTTGCGAGCCTCGTGCACTCCAATGTTGACGGAGGGTTCGCGATAGTGCACCGGCAGCAGTTGCGCGTGCACGTCGGTCATGTGCATCAGATGCACGTTGCCGAACCGCGGCAAATGATAGGCGTCGCTGTTGTGAGTTTGCGCGCGCAACAATGAGGGCAAAGACAGCCCCGCGGCGGCGCCAAGCCCCAACAGCTTGTGAAACTCTCTTCGATGCATGGTGCTTAGCGAATCACTCTGTGGCTTGGTTGACCGGCGACGTCGGATCTAACAAGTAGGCCATCACATCTTTCAACTGCTGCTCAGTGAGAATGCCCTGTGCGCCAAAGCGCGGCATGTGGGAGCACAAGTTGTAAGCGTGGGTATCCCACAGCTTGGTCCACGTGTACTGCAGCATCGCCTCACTTTGGCCCCGCGCGCCGTATCCCGTCAAAGAGGGTCCCAACGTGCCGTAGGCGACCTCATCAGGGGCGAGCTGATGACAGGCGTAACAGTTGCCGCCATTGGGTTGGGTGGGGTCATCACTCGATTGCAGTCCCCGCCCATTACCCGCCACTTCGGCGCCCCGCTGCCAATCACCTAGGTACTGTCTATCTGCAGGCATCACCACCGCATTCAGGCGCTCTTCACGCAATGTAGTCAGCGATTGATTGTCGAGGGGCAGACCCCGCGGCGCACTGCAGGCAGTCTGCACCGCATCGCGCTCCAGCCGGTCCATGGTGGCCTGATTCTTGGCAACAAAGGAGTTTTGCAATACGGCTTCTATATCGTCAGAGGCCGCTGTCCATGTCGCCACGCTCACGCTGAGGGCGATCGTTATGCCTGCAGTTAAACGCTTCATCGCTTTAACCCCGGGGCGGTCATGATGCCGCCCGCGGCATTCACCGCCATATAGGTTTGCAGCGCAATGCTGGCCTCGGAGCCCATCTGGAGCTCGGGCCATCGCTGCTGGCGAAAGCAGTCCCGCAGCCGCCATCCCATTGTTCTTACCAGTCCTTGAGAAATACGGTAGGCAGGCCAACTCCCCCAGGCCTCCGCGGCGCCAGCATGAGAAGTCAGGTCAGGCAGCGCCTGCAAGCGAATGCGCATATCGGACTGCTCGTGACAGGTGGCACAGGAAAAATCATGGGGGCCTGCGCGATAGTAAAAAATCTCCTCGCCGAGGGTATACATCGCGCGCTCGGCCGCGTGGGTCTGCTCGGGTGCAATCGTGGCACCCTCAGATTCCGCTGCCAGCCAGGTCACTAGCGCTTCAATCTCCGTACCAAAGTCCCCTCTCAGTGAGTAGGGCTTTGCGGTCACCGTCTCGAGATCCCGGCCCTGTATCGTCGTCATGCAGTGGACCAAACGTGATTCAAGGTCCATTACCGCATCGGTATCGGCAAAATAGCGCGGGAAGCGCACGTAGGTACCCGCGGTCACGCCGGGTCCCAAACCCAGATCACAGGCTTCCAGTGTGGCGGACTCAGGGCCTTGAGGCGTAAACCACAGCTCTTCCCCCTCGTCGATGACGAAAACCGCCGGGTTGTCATCACCCATCAGATCCCGGTACTGATCGAACACACCGTCGTTCGCCGCCAGCTGCGCTGAGCACAGCCACACCGCAAACAACGTGAACCCCAAATTACGTCTCTTCACAGTTGCCCCCCGCACATCCACGTTCAGCGGATGGTGGTTTCACCTTCGCCGGTACCGCCCTGATTATCGGTCCAGACGACACGGACGGTGTCGCCCGATTCCCCGCCTGCAAAACGCACGCCGAGAAAAGGATTGGCGGACACCGCTGCGCCCCAGTGGCCCCGCATCACAGGCTCATCACCATGAAACACCGCCACCTCGGTAATAAAGTGCGCAGGGATAGGGTCTCCCGCCTGATCCTTGCGCATCCCGGTTTCCATCGGATGACGCATCAATGCCTTGACCTCTGTCACGTCGCCCTTCTTCTGGGCGCGAATCTTGATTCGACCTGCCATGGTGTCCTCCTTAACCGCCGCATCCACCGAGAGTGACCTTGGTCTCCCTCGATTGCATGTATAACTGTCCGTCAGCCTCCACCACCGCATAGAGCGTGCAGGTTTGCGCAACCTTCACCCGGGTTTCGATGTAGACCTCGGTACCGGGCGGGATATCAAACGACGCCGCCAGCGGGTTGGGATTCATTTCCACCAGCACCGAGACTTTGGAGACATTCGGTAGAGCCCCTGAATCGACTTCAATCCGGATGGGGACCACGGCGCCGTTCTCGGCAATATCAGGCGTCATAAACTGGATGCCCTCATGCACCTGCGGCACATCACCCAGCGCCGCCAGCGCCTCATCAAGCGCGGTTGCACCAAACGCGGCCTCCGGCCTCGCCACCGCACCCCAAACACGCCCCGGCAGTGCCGCAGCAGCACTCAGTATCACCGTCCAGCGCAACCAACCCCGGCGTGAGATGCCCTTTGAATAGGCCGTTGTCATCATTTCGGTCACTCCTTTTTATTCTTCGCCTGAGGTTAACCAGGCCACAATCTGTTGCAGCGCATCGTCATCTACTGTGGGCATGGGAGGCATCGGCATACTCCCCCAGACCCCGGCGCCGCCGTTCACTATCTTGTCACGTAAATAAGGCGCGTGCTCCTGCCCGACGTACTTCGCTCGGATGGCATCAAAGCTCGGCCCAACCAGCTGGCCGGCCATCTGATGGCAACCCGAGCATCCCCCTGCAGTGAGCACAGCCTCGGGCGCGACAGCCGCCACGGCAACCACGCTGGCCAGTAGCGCTGGCTCTTGCTCCGCTTTTTCCTCGGTCCATAGTCCGGGATATGGGCCCCAGTCCCTCACCTGATCGGCGAGGTTGCCATGGGCGTTCATTGCATAGTCAGGCAGGGACGAGGTTACGGTGACCGCCACGTTGCAGTCAGTGGTGCAAGGCGAACCGCTCACATCCGGACCGCCAGAAACCGACCACAGACCGTGATCTCGGCTCATGCCGTTGCGATTCGGCATGCGCGCCTGGGTCTCTGCCATGTTGGTATCTGAGAGTACAAAATCGTCTTCGACCACATATCCCAAATTCAGCAAGTAGGCGACCAATCCGTAAACTTCATCCGGGCTCAGGGTTTTGGGTGCGTTCCACGGCATGGCCCGGTAGATGTAATCCCAGAGGGTCGACAGGGTCGGCACCTTCATCAGAGTGGTCCGGATCACCGCGGGGTCCGTCAGCGAGGCAACCCGCCCCGTGGCGATGTCCTCCTCTGTGATATTGCCGAGCACCAGGGGTGCAAAAATCTCGTTAGAATCGCCGAAGTCACCATGGCAAGAGGCGCACTGGGCCAGCCAGATCTCCTCACCCGCCCACACATCTCCACTGCCGGGTGGCAGACCGACAAAGTCGGGGCGCACGTCGATATCCCAAGCTGCGACCTCGCTCTCAGTCGCGGGTCTGCCTAAATCGGCGAGACCCTCGGGCATCGCCACCGCTGCCGATGTCATGACCATCGCGCAGAGCCACACAACGGCCGCTCTAGCCCAGCTGGACATTGTGCACCTCGCCGTCAGCGCCCACTCGCCAGGTCTGTATCGCGTTGTTGTGGTAAATCGATCGCGTGCCGCGCACGGCAATCAGCTGTGCGCGACTAGGCTGGATATAGCCCGTGCTGTCGGTGATCCGCGATTGCAGCAATGCCTCCTCTCCCTGCCAGACCCAATCACAATGGAAGCGGGTCAGGGCCTTGGGCAAGATCGGCCCCTCCAGACGCGCAACACGCCAATTGCGTCCACCATCGACCGACACCTCGACTTTCTCCACGGTGCCGCGACCACTCCAGGCCAAGCCAGTAATGTCGTAATAGCCCCGCTTCAACAACTTTTGCCCGCCAGAGGGCGCCGTGATCACAGACTTCGCCTCCTGAATCGAGGTGTACTGACGGTGCGTGCCATCCGGCATCAGATCCACGTAGTGCGCAACCTCATCTTTGGTAGCCCAGGGCGCATCGCCCACTTCAAGTCGCCGCAGCCACTTGACCCACGACACGCCCTGCACCCCGGGTACCACCAGGCGAAGCGGATAGCCGTTTTCCGGGCGCAACATTTCGCCGTTTTGACCGTAGGCCACCAGCGCATCATCCAATGCGTTTTCGAGATTGATGGTGCGCGTCATACTGGAGCCATCGGCACCTTCGGCCAGCAGGACGGTCGCGCGTTTTCGATCAAAGCCGGCACGCTCCAGCAGTAAGGCAACCGGGACGCCGGTGAATTCGGAGGCTGACAACATCCCGTGGCTGTATTGCACCGTGGGTACCGCCACGTTGCCCCACTCAAGTCCCGTATTAGCGCCACATTCCAAGAAATGGATGCGCGACACGCTGGGCATGCGAAGTAGTTCTTCCATGGTGAATACCAGCGGTGTCTCTACCAGTCCATTAATCATTAGCCGGTGTCGTCGCGGATCGATGTCGACCCAGCCCTGATGATGGCGCTCGAAATGCAGACCACTCGGGGTAATCATGCCGAACAGGTTTTGAAGCGGTGTAAACGACACGCTGGACTGATCGGTTCGGGTGAGACCTGGGCTCTGACGCCGCACGATATTGGCCTCAAAAGGGGACGGCTGTCCGTAGGGGTTCGCCACCACCGGCTTGCCTAAACTTCGGGTCCAGCTAGGCAGGTTCACAATATCCTGGTCGTCATCCGCCATCAGTGCCGGCGCCACCATGGACGCGGCCGCCGCTGCGAAAGCGCCCTGAAGTAGGCTGCGACGGCTTGGGTTGATGCCGTCCCGAGAGATACCCTCTAGCAAGTCTTTGGACAAAAAGGATTCAGGCGCGGGTTGGAGCTGACCCTGATCGGCGTCTGATGCCATCCTTCTCCTCCCCCGGAGTGTTCCTGTATTCACCCGCGCTGTTCGGTGCACGCGCCGTTCTTTTTTATTGCGTTATTATTTTTATGTATAAGCATATAACTTAACGTTACACTGCCTTTGGCACGGTAGCAAGTGTCGCGCTGTGTTTTTGCTAAGCGCCTGACCAGATCGTAAGGTGCTCTGTATCGGTTCTATCTATAAGCGCTCTGAACAGGTGCTCTTGATACCAGTAATAGATGCTCTTGATACTAACCATGCCATCAGAGTGTAGCGCACCTGCGGTCTCTCACGCGCGGAGGGTGTACCAAAACCGCGCGATAACAATGCACCGTGAGAACTGGCGGCATAAAAAGCGGCGCAACCAAAACAAGGCGGCCTATATTTAAGGCCCAGTCAAAACAGGAGAACCCGATGACCCGATTGCTCATGATGACCTTGCTAGCTTGTTTGACGCTGTCTCCCGCAACCCTTAGCGCTGATAGAGAGGCACCGGGAGTGGTGTTTCATTTGGATTCCGAGACCAGGATGAACCGCATGCTCGCTCAGGTGGCACGACACCATGCGTTCAATCCGGATATCGAAACGCGTGTGATCCTGATTGCGGAAGGCGTCAAACCGGCCATAGAAGGTGCCCAAGACGCCAATGGCGGCCAGTACAGTGCGCAAATGGAGCAGTTGATGGCATCGGGGATCCGCATTTTTGCCTGCGAGGCAACACTCAACTACTACAGCCTCACAGAGGGCGACTTGGCCTTTGGTGTGGAAACCGTGCCGTCGGGGGTCGCCGCACTCGGAAGGCTGCAGGCGCGCGAGGGATGGGGTTACATCAAGCTCTGATGAGAGTCACCGAGACAAGCGGCACGGTCCTTCTGCTCTGCCTAGCAGGACTGATTACCAGTGCGATCACAGCGCCCCTGCGCGCCGCTTCCGATGCCGCGGCCCACAGCGGCTCGCCTGTGCTGATCTATATTTACAGTCCGGAATGTGGTGCCTGCCGGCAGTTCGATGGCGAGATCGGCGCCATCTACCCCAAAACCGACGAATCAGCCGCGCTGCCGCTGGAGCGGGTTTTGATCGACGACTGGCAAGCAAACCGGCATCAGCTAGTCGAATGCGCCTCAGCGGAGGTCATCGGTACCCCGACTTTTTTGCAGATCCAGAACTGCCAGGAAT
>CALKHC010000140.1 GCA_938091425.1 uncultured Luminiphilus sp.
TCCTCGCCCAGTAATTCAATCAGAGGGTCCAGTACGAACCGACGTTCGTGGGCGCGAGGATGGGGTAACACCAGATCTGCGGTGGCTATTTTGAGCCTATCGTATGTCAGTAAGTCGAGGTCGATGCAGCGCTCACCCCAATGTCGGAGGCGTTTTCTGCCCATCTCGGTTTCTGTAGCCAGCAGCGCTGCCAGCAGTCGCTCAGGGGCCATCGATGTTTGAAGCGATAGCGCCGCATTGTAGAAATCTGGCTGGTCCTGAGGACCATGAGGTGGCGACAGGTAAACGCTGGAGGTCGCCTCTACATCAATTTCTGGATGAGCGGCCAACCGCCGATAGGCGACCGTGAGTTGCGTTAGCGGCTCGTCCATATTGGACCCCATGCCCACCAAAGCCTGGCTCATGAATCGCGGTTTCTGCGTCGGCGGCGGGGGGGGCGCTCACCGCGCTCTTCCTGGCGCGCCCGCGCGCTGCCAACTAGCTCCGGATAACGTTTCTGTTGGTCGGTCCAGAATGCGGAGCAGTCGTCACCGAGCGAGTGAGTTTGCTCCCGCAGCAGACGTAAGTCGAATGACGCGCGGAACCAGCGATGGGCCAAGTGGTCTTTGATTTTCTTTTGCTGCATGCGCTCCAGACGAGGTTGAAGATCCCAGATATCCCGCATCGCCAGAGAGAAGCGTTTGGGGATAGCGAGTTGCTGACACGCTTGTTGGACAATTTGCTGCCCTGCGCTGTGCATGGCTTGGAGGGGCGACTCGCCGCTCGCCGTAAGCTGTTCTGCGCATGCTTGCACTGCGGGCCAGTAAAGCGCGGCAAGCAGAAAAGCGGGCGTGACAGGCCGCCCGTCGGCAACCCGGCGATCCGTGTTGGTGAGCGCGAGCGCCTGCAACTCGAGCGCGGGCTCTCCCTCTATTGCAAAGGAGGCAGTTTCGCCCATCAGGGGGGCGAGCAGTTCGTAATGCCGCAACAGCCTGAAAGTGGGCGCAGAAGAGCCGTTCATGAACAGCTTCAGCCACTCATCAAAGAGGCGCGCGGGCGGGATGTCCCTGAGTAACGTTCGGACTGATGCGATCGCCGACTCGGTATCGGATTCCAGATCAAACTGCAGACGTGCGGCAAACCGCACCACGCGCAACATGCGGACAGGGTCCTCGCGATACCGTTCTGCCGGATCACCGATGATTCGAATGATGCGGTCGATAACGTCTGCCTGACCACCCAACTGATCTATGAATTGGTTTGACGAGGTGTCGTAGTAAAGCGCATTAATGGTGAGGTCGCGGCGGCGGGCGTCTTCCTCAAGTGATCCGTAAACGTTATCTCGCAGTAGCCGACCAGATTGGCTGGCTCGGGCATCCTGCTCGGAGCGGGCCACATCATGACCGCGTCGAAAGGTAGTGACCTCAATGATTTCACCTGCTACCCGAACATGAACGATCTGAAAACGGCGTCCAATGATCCGGGCATTGCGAAAGCACTGTTTGATTTGATCAGGGGTGGCATTGGTGGCGACGTCAAAGTCCTTGGGGCGCTTCCCGAGAAGCAGATCCCGGACTGCACCCCCGACGACATAGGCATCAAAGCCCTCGTCCTGCAGTTGTTCGACCACGTGCAAGGCCCCCCGGGAAAAATCCGAGGACTCGAAAACCGGTGGAGCCAGCATCTTCGACGTCAAGGAACTGATATCCACTGTGATACGGGAGTTCGAGGAATACGTCGCTGCCGTCCAGCGAACGTCGCATCAAGGGAAGCTAGCGGGAAAAAAGAAGTAGGTGGCCCAGAAAGAAACATGGGGAAGTTTCCTTCCCCACCCAGGTCCGTTATGACATCATTTTTTTTATTCGGCCGATTATTATTATTCCGACTCTGATGTAATAACTGCAGGTCACATGCCATATTCAAAAAAGTGTTAAAAAACATTGCGTTGTCCAGTTTTTGACCGGATATCCGGGCCGCTAAGACCGGGGAGTGTTACGTAACTGCACCACAGTGTTACAAATTCTCACTAAAAACGAAATGGTCAAGCGGATTTTTGCTTTTGGCGGGGTATGCCAAACCGTTGTCGCCGCTCCCACAGACACTTGCGACTGATGCCGAGTTTTTGTGCCAGTTCCGTCTCATTCATTGCGTCCTGATGCTGCAGCACAAATCGCTGAAAGTAGTCCTCCAGCGACAGCTCGCCGCTGGCGTCATCCGGCGACACTCCTACAACGGGCAGGTCATTCGAGCTCTGCTGGCTTGTTTGTGATGAAGCGGTCGCAGACAACGAAATATGTAGCTCTGCGCCGTGGGACATTACCAGACTGCGCTCGATCACATTTTGCAATTCGCGAACATTTCCTGGCCAGAGATGTGCCGCCAGAGCGTTGCGGCTGTGTTCAGATAGCGGCTTGGCTGGGACACCCAGTTTGGCCGCCTGTTTTTCGATAAACCAATTCGCCATGGCGACAACATCGCCCTCACGCTCGCGCAGCGGAGGAATGTCGAGTCTCAGTACATCGATCCGATAGAACAGGTCCTCCCGAAACTCGCTTTGCGCTGCCAGTTCTGCAAGGTTACGGTGGGTGGCGCAGATGAGACGGACATCGACTCGCTTGCTGGTTACTGAGCCGATTCTGCGAATCTCTCCCTCCTGCATAAACCGTAGCAACCGGGCTTGAGCAGCGAGTGGTAATTCACCGATTTCATCCAAAAACAGGGTGCCGCCGTCAGCAGCCTCAATCAAACCAAGCCGATTAGCGGTTGCACCCGTGAAAGCCCCTTTCTCGTAGCCGAACAATTCCGATTCAATGAGCGTTTCGGGAATAGCGGCGCAGTTGACCGTGACGATAGGTTTGTCACCCCGCAAACTGATGCGATGTACTTGCCTCGCAGCCAGTTCCTTGCCAGTCCCTGTCTCCCCCACTATCAGTACCGTAGAGTCTGTCCGCGCGACACGATCAATCGTGTCCTCAAGCGTCCGCATCACCGAACAGTCTTCACTGGAAAAGTAGTCGTTTTGCCCGGCTTTGGCGTGAAATGTTTTATGCTCGGCGCACAAATGCGAGACCCAATCGGTAAGCTGCGGGACGTCCGCCCCACGATCGCAGACATCAACCACGCCGGAGCGGGCTGCCCTTAACACGTTTTGCGGGTGTGATACGGGCAACAGGGCGGCAAGCGGGATGGGCCACACCGTTCGATTCACCGCTGCTAGGTCGGCAAAAGCGGGGTGCTGTCCTGCAATCACCAGGTCGCATTTCGGTTGCCATTGAGCGAGTCCTCGCTCGTCTGCGGGGATATCAGTTAGCACCGCGACCCCGGCGCGATGACAGGCTTCCTTCAAATCATCCAGCAATGCCGGATCTTTCTCGATTAGTTGGATTCGCATGGGATCTCGCGCTGTCCTCGGGATCGGCAATGTTACCGCCGGCAGGCTGTCTTGCGAGTTAAAAAGTAACACATTTCCTGTTAGGTGTTGATTATCTTCTCATGGACCAGTTTTCGGTAGCGTGCTCGAGAATCTCGGGCACACGGCGCGCGGTGCTGGGTGGCGCCTGCTGCTGCAAGTGCTGCAAGACGTGGCGAAGGTTTTGCTCTGGTTGGTGAATGTCCAGCGGTGGGGCACCGGTTTGCTTACTGAGCTTGTTGCCCGCCTGGTCCATCAAAACAGCCACATGGGCGTAAGAAGGTGACTCCAGGCCGAGGAGGTGCTGCAGCCAGCGCTGCCGATGTGTGGATTCCAGCAAGTCTGCGCCCCTAACCACGTGAGTGAAGAGAGGTTGGGCATCATCGATCGCTGCGGCAAGTTGATAGGCGTAGAGACCATCGCGACGCTTCACAATGAAGTCCTGTGCCGCATTCTTGATGTGCGCAAGCTGCTCCCCTAAAAACCGGTCGTTAAACCCTCTCATCCTCTCAGGCTCTGCTCTGACCCGGAGACTATGCGGCGTCTCACCACTGATGTTTTGGTCTTGGCAGCGCTGCCCGCAACCGCCGTCGGCGGAGAGCGTAGCCCGGGTACACAGGCATCGAAACAGCCACCCTGATGACATCAGTTGATCAATTGCGCTGTCGTAGTGTGGCGAGGATTCGGATTGGTAAATCACCGGGCCGTCCCAAATCAGCCCGTGAGCACTCAGGGCCTCTGTGATGGCGTCGATGCTCCCCGCGACGGCTCTGGGAGGATCGATGTCGTCGACTCGCAGCTGCCACTGTCCATTATGGTGCCGGGCATCGAGGAAGCTGGCTAATGCAGCGACCAAAGAACCCGCATGGAGCGGTCCGGTCGGAGAGGGCGCAAAGCGCCCGCGATAGGGTCATAAGTCAGTGTCTTCTGGCGAGTCGTTCAACCCAGCTCCTGCCGCTCCTTGATCTCAGCCAGAGTCTTACAGTCGATGCACATGGTCGCTGTGGGTCTCGCCTCGAGCCGCTGAATACCAATCTCGATACCACAGGCATCACAATAGCCGTAGTCGTCGTTTTGCAATCGGTCCAGCGTGGAGTCGATCTTCTTGATTAACTTTCGCTCGCGGTCTCGCGTGCGCAACTCGAGACTGAATTCCTCTTCCTGCGTGGCACGATCGGCTGGATCTGGGAAGTTGGCGGCCTCATCTTTCATGTGCGAAACGGTGCGCGTGACCTCATCAACCAATTCGCCGCGCCAATTGAGCAAAATACCTCTGAAGTGCTCGATTTGCTCATCGTTCATGTAGCTCTCGCCGCGACCCGGCTTGTAGGGCTTGAAGTCGTCAAATTTCTGGAGTTCTCCCACAGCCCGCGCCACTTTCCCCGGGCTTTTCTTATTGGCCACTTTTTTTGCAGGTGCCTTTTTCTTGGCAGGTGCTTTTTTGGCTACCGCCTTTTTCTTGGCAGGTACTTTTTTGGCTACCGCCTTTTTCTTGACGGGTGCCTTTTTAGCTAAGGCCTTTTTCTTGGCAGGTGCCTTTTTAGCTACGGCCTTTTTCTTGGCAGGTGCCTTTTTAGCTACGGCCTTTTTCTTGGCAGGTGCCTTTTTAGCTACGGCTTTTTTCTTCGCAGGTGCCTTTTTGGCTACGACCTTTTTCTTGGCGGGTACTTTTTTAGCGGCGGCTTTTTTCTTCGCAGGTGCCTTTTTGGCAGCAGATTTTCGACTGGCCATGGTGATGTCGTTCCTCTTAAATGTCCCGGCAGCCAATGCCGTGGTCAATTGGGCTCGGGAAGCTATCAGACTTCACCGGTTGGTGCTACCGCTGATTTTGCCCTGACTTAAGTGCATTGCGGGGGCATTGGCGAGTTTGGTGATGATCATGACGAGACAAATGGTATGAATTTTCCACCGCTGAGGCGCGCTAGCTTGGTGAGGCGTTATAAGCGCTTCCTCGCAGACGTGATGCTGCCAGAGGACGACACGCCGGTCTGCGCACACTGCCCAAATACCGGCGCCATGAGCGGCTGTCAGACTGCTGAATCGGTGGTTTGGCTGTCTTACCACGAAAACCCTAAGCGCAAGCTGCCCTGGACCTGGGAGTTGGTGGAGACGGAGACGGGGCTTGCTTGCATTCACTCGGCGCGGGCCAATGATATTGTCGAGGAGGCCCTGCGACAGGGTTACTTCCCGTCACTGTTTGCTGGCGGCGCCGAATTGCAACGTGAGGTTAAGATTGCCGAGGGATCAAGAGCCGACTTTTTCATCCCGGCAGATAGCGGCCTCTATGTGGAGGTCAAATCCGTCACATTGCACCGAGGTGAAGGTTCGGGTGCCTTCCCCGATGCGGTTAGCGCTCGGGCGACCAGGCATCTTGTTGAACTGCAGGCAGCGATGCAACGCGGCCATCGCGCTGCTTTGGTCTTTGCCGTGTTGCACGCCGGTATCAGCCGCGTGGCACCCGCAGGGGACATTGATCCTGCCTATGCATCGGCTTTGCGGCGGGCGATAGCCAGCGGGTTAGAGGTGTATACGCTACTCAATGACATTACCGTCGGCGGGATCTATCCTGTGACGGCACACAGGTGGGATACGCGGTAGCTATGCAGCAGTCTTTGATTGCTTTTGGCCTCTCTAGGGAGCATCTCGTCTCCATAGCACCCGATCTTTGGGCAGAGGGCGAGACAGCAAGCGCCTTTCAGGTACTGCGGCGCCGAGCCGCAGAGCAGGGGTTTGACCTTCGTATTGCGTCGGCTTTTCGAGACTATGACCGGCAGGTGCGCATCATTAACGACAAGTGGACTGGTGATCGGCCCGTCGCCGACGGAGAAGACCGATTGCTTGATCGCGCCCGATACGATGATGACCAGTGGCTGAATCTCATTTTGCGATTTTCTGCGCTGCCCGGCACGTCTCGACACCACTGGGGCACGGATCTGGATATCTGGGATGCGTCGGCAGTAGACGAGGACTACCGTCTGCAGTTGGAGCCATCCGAGTACGGCCCCTCGGGTCCTTTTTCCAAGATGACACGGTGGTTGAATGAATTGATGGCTGCTGATGATGCCGAAGGCTTCTTCAAGCCCTACGCGGAAGACCGCGGAGGTATTGCGCCGGAGGCATGGCACATCAGTTACCGGCCTGCCGCTCTGAAGTATCAGGATGCGGTGTCAGCCGAGTTGCTGATTCCCTTATGGCGAGGCGAAGCCGATGCCTGCGGCAACGTCCATGAGCCACTGGCGATGTTGGAGTTGATCGAGCCCCAAGTGGATTACCTGATGGAGCGCTTCGTTGCAGTCCAATAGTCGCAACCCCTTAACAGCGTCTTAGGTCGCCGCGAGACTTTTACTGATACCGCGCATCGACCGATTGCGCGCAAATAAGCTGGGGCTAGTCAGACCATGCTTTGCAGCGTCGGGGAACGAGCACTTTTTTGAGCCGGGTGTAGCGCGGCATGCCTTTTTGATAGTCGGGGTAGGCCTCGCCGGCAATCAGCGGCTCGAAATAGGATCGCCCCGCGGCTGTCACACCAAAGCCGTCTTTACTGATAAAGCGGCGTGGCATTTTTTTTTCGCGATTGGCAACCCGATGAAGCGGTGCGGTGCCAATGGTCCAGCGATAGGGCTTGGTCGAACGTCGCTCGACGATTGGCATTACGGCATTGGCGCCCTCCAGAGCCAGCTCCACCGCCGCTTTACCCAATGCGAAAGCCTGATCAACGTCTGTTTGGCTGGCAATGTGCCGCGCAGCCCGCTGCAGGTAATCCGCGACGGCCCAATGGTGCTTATATCCCAGTTTGTCTTTGACCATACCAGCCAGCAGTGGCGCCAAACCACCCAGCTGAGCGTGCCCAAAGGCGTCGCGCTCACCCTGATCTGACAGGAGTCGGCCATCTGCAGTGCTGGTTCCTTCAGAGGCGACGACGACGCAATAACCGTGGCGATCTACACATTGGGCGACTTTGCTCAGAAACCTTTCCTCATCGAATGCAATTTCGGGGAACAAAATAATGTGTGGCGCATCGCCACGTTCGTTCGCAGCCAGTGCACTGGCGCCCGCGATCCACCCGGCGTGTCGGCCCATAACCTCTAGAATGAAGACCTTGGTTGACGTCGCACACATCGACTCGATATCGAGTGCCGCCTCGCGGGTTGAAATCGCCACATATTTCGCCACAGAACCAAAGCCGGGGCAGTTATCGGTGAGCGGCAGGTCGTTATCAATGGTTTTTGGCACGTGAATCGCCTGAATGGGATAGCCCATCTGCTCACTGATTTGGGAGACTTTCAGGCAGGTGTCCGCCGAGTCGCCGCCCCCGTTGTAGAGAAAGTAGGCGATATTGTGGGCGCGGAATACCTCAATCAGCCGCTCATACTCGGCACGATTCTCGTCGAAGCCTTTGAGCTTGTATCGGCAAGAACCGAAGGCGCCGCCGGGGGTGGTCATGAGTCCTTCGATGGCTCGGCGGCTTTCTCGGGAAGTATCGATGAGTTCCTCTTTCAGTGCGCCGACAATCCCGTTTTGTCCCGCGAGGACTTTACCAAAGTGTTTCGGATGCGCTCGGGCTGTTTCAATGACCCCCGCGGCCGAGGCGTTGATGACTGGTGTGACGCCGCCGGATTGAGCGTAGAAGAGATTGCGTTGACTCATGCTGAACTGCTTGGGTGGCTTGTCGGGAAGTGCGTACCGTAGACCTCGCAGGAGCCATTGGCAAACCGCCCGTGATAATCTCTGCCCAGCGCGGAGAGCCTCCTTGTCTGATCACATTCACATTCTTGGTATTTGTGGCACGTTTATGGGCGGTTTGGCGTTGCTGGCGCGCGAATCCGGTTTTTCGGTCACGGGCTCTGACCGCAATATCTATCCGCCGATGAGCACTCAACTCCTCAGTAGCGGTATCCCGCTTATCGACGGCTACGGTGCCGATCAACTGTCGCCCGCTCCAGATTGTGTGGTGGTGGGCAATGCGCTGTCCCGCGGTCAGCCGGTCGTCGAGGCCATGCTGAATGACGGCATCCCCTATACCTCGGGTCCGGAATGGCTGGGCAGCCATATTCTGCAGGGTCAATGGGTGCTCGCCGTATCGGGTACCCATGGGAAAACCAGTACGGCAAGTATGCTGGCATGGATTCTGGAGCACGCCGGACTTCAACCTGGGTTTTTGATTGGTGGGATCCCCAGCAATTTTGGTCTGTCCGCTCGGCTGGGTGGCGGGGAATATTTTGTGGTCGAGGCAGATGAGTATGACGCTGCCTTTTTCGATAAGCGGTCGAAGTTTGTTCATTACCGTCCAAAAACGGTGGTGATCAACAATCTCGAATTTGACCACGCAGATATTTTTCCCGACCTTGCTGCGATCGAGACCCAGTTTCATCATCTGGTGAGATGTATTCCCGGCGAGGGGCTGATTGTGCGTGGTGACGGCGCGGCAATCGACCGCGTGCTCAAGAGGGGCTGTTGGACGCCCGTCGATAAAGTAGCGAGCGCTCATGATGAGCAGGCTGATGGTTGGACTTGGCGGGCGCTATCGTCGGCTGCAGACGCATTACAGATTTTCGCGCCTGACGGTACAGAGGCCTCACTGGAGTGGGGGCTTATCGGTTCGCACAATGCTGCCAATGCAACTGCCGCTATTGCTGCGGCGCACCACGTCGGAGTGTCCTTGGATGTCTCGGTCAAGGCGTTGGAGGCCTTTACGGGTGTGAAGCGCCGGCTCGAATTATTGGGAAAACCCGCTGATGTAGCGGTTTATGATGATTTCGCTCACCATCCCACCGCGATTGAAGGCACGCTGAACGCGCTGCGACCAAAAGTCGAGGCAGGAAAGCTGATCGCGATCATAGAGCCGCGGTCTAATACCATGCGTTTGGGAGAACACAAAGGCGAGTTGGCGAGGTGTGCCGAGGCGGCCGACTACGCACTGTGGTTTACGCCGCCCGATCTTCAATGGGATTTGGCTAGTATTGTGACCGCCGACGGACAGGAGGCCCTAGACAGTACTGAGGCGCTGATTAAGCGCGCACTGGCTGTTGTAGCGCCCGGAGATAGCATTGTCATCATGAGTAACGGTGGATTTGATGGTCTGCATGGTCGCTTGATGGCGGCGCTGGAAGAGCGAGCTCAGTCGTGACCCGCGTCGAGCGATTTTATGCGCTGATTTTGCGCAAACCGGCTTGGGTGCTGTTGTGTTTCGCATTGGTGATTGGCGCAGCTTTGCTGCAGCTTCCCAAGCTGCGGCTGGATGCTTCTTCTGACTCTTTGCTGCTGCAGGGTGACCCTGATCTCGCCTACTTTCGCGAGTCCGCCGAGAAATACGCAGGTGACGAGTTTCTCATACTGACCTGGGAGCCCGGGGTCCCGCTCCTCTCTGATGACTCGCTTCAACCACTGGCGGCAATGGTTGACGAGCTCGAGCGACTGCGAGGCGTGGCGAGCGTGACCACGGTGCTCGATGTGCCGTTGCTTGAGAGTCCGCCGTTGTCTCTGACTGATTTGGCTCGCGCCGACAGTATTGCCACGTTGCGTGACCCCGACATTGACCGAGAGCTCGCGCTGATAGAGCTGACCACGAGCCCTATTTATCGCAACCTGCTGGTCAGCGAGAGTGGAGACCTCACAGCGGTACAGGTTTCTCTGCAGGCTGACGAGCTGGCTGAGGCACTCCTTGATGAGCGGGAGGCCTTGCGCACTCAGGAGCGTCAGGGGACTCTGGATACCGAAAAGGCAGCGCGATTGGCGGAGGTGGAGGCGGATTACGATCAGGCGCTGGCAAGAATCGGAGCCGAGCGGGACCGTATGGTGGCTGCTGTACGCGATGTCGCCGAACGCTTTCGCCCCTACGCCAGGATTTTTGTCGGGGGCGTACCCATGATCGCCGCCGACATGATGGCCTTTGTGCGTTCTGATTTGGTCACCTTTGGTACGGCAATTCTGGCGGTCATGGCGCTGATGTTATGGCTGATTTTTCGCAGCTGGAAGTGGGTATTCATCCCTTTGATCACCTGCAGCGCGACCGCAACCTTGTTACTCGGTGTTTTGGCGGGAACCGACTGGCGCATGACGGTCATCTCATCGAATTCGGTTGCGGTTTTGTTGATTGTGACGCTGTCGCTGTCGATTCACCTCGTGGTGCGATATCGCGAGTTGCAGCGACAGCATCCGGACGCGCCGCGCGAGCAGTTGTCCACCGGCGCAGCAAAACTGATGATGGTGCCGTGTCTGTACACGGCCATGACCACCATCGTGGCATTCACATCGCTGGTGGTGGCGGGCCTGCAACCGGTGATCGATTTTGGCTGGATGATGACCACCGGCATCGTTTTAGGTTTTTGTTCCGCGTTTACCGTGGTGCCGGCCCTGATGGTGATTATCCCCGACAAGCTGTTGACCACAGCGGGTCAGGCGGAGAAGCCTTTCACCATTCGCTTTGCGCGCGTGGTGCTTCAGCATGGTCGGCTGGTGGTTGCGGCCACCATTGGCTTGATGATGTTGTCAGTGGCTGGCGTCCGGGCTCTGGAAGTTGAAAATCGGTTCATTGATTACTTCAAGGAGCACACCGAAATCTACCAGGGGATGGAGCTTCTGGACTCCCGTCTGGGCGGCACGATTCCGCTTGATGTCATTCTTAAAGCCCCTGCTGAGGAACCTGAAGTCCCAGCAGAGGCACCTCAGTCTGATGAGGAAGGCTGGGACGACGACGAGGACGGTTTTTTTGACGACGTGTTCGACATTGATTTCGGCTTTGGCGCGGACGAAACGCAGGCAGCGAGCTATTGGTTCTCTGTACCAGGGCGCCAACTGGTCGATCAGGTTCACGCCATTATCGAGAGCCGGGCCGAGTCTGGAAAGGTGCTGTCGCTATCCACCGCATTTGAAGTCATGGACGGTCTTTACGGTGGCAAGCTGGGCGGCGTCGAGCTGGCGCTGGTGGAGAACAGTTTGCCTGACGATGTCAACGATGCCCTTGTGACGCCTTTTTATTTTGCTGAGGAGCAGGAGGCTCGACTGAGTGTCAGGGTCATGGAGACCAGCGAGTCCCTGCGACGTGATGCGTATCTGAAGGAGTTGCGTGAGCAGATTTTGCAAGAGACAGGCATTGAACCGGAGCGCCTGCAGTTCACTTCGTTGCTGGTTTTGTACAACAACGTACTCCAAAGTCTGTTTAAGTCCCAGATTATGACGCTCGGCGCCGTTTTCATCGCCATCGGGCTGATGTTCTGGATACTGTTCCGATCGCTGTCGCTAGCGCTATTAGCGCTGGCACCCAATGTTCTTGCAGCAGCGCTGGTGCTAGGGCTAATGGGTCTTGCCGGCATACCCCTGGACATTATGACGATTACGATCGCGGCGATTGTGGTGGGGATCGGGGTCGACGACTGTATCCACTATCTCCATCGTTTTCGGGACGAAATTGCAGTGGACCAGAATTATCGCGCAGCGATGTTGCGCAGTCACAGCAGTATTGGTCGGGCCATGTACTACACCACGCTGACAGTGGTGGTGGGATTTGCCATGCTGACGCTGTCTAACTTTACGCCCAGTCTTTACTTTGGCGTGTTGACGGTGGTCGCCATGATCGCCGCTGTTGCGGGTGCACTGCTGCTACTGCCTCAGCTGATCATGATCTTTAGGCCCTTTGGCCCGGATCACGGCTGATGGAGTGTCGGCCACAGTGCGGCGCTTGCTGTATCGCGCCCGCCATTCTGCAACCCTTTTGGGGCATGCCCGAGGGCAAGCCGGCCGGCGTGCCCTGTTTACATTTATTGGATAACGCGCAGTGCGATTTGTACGGTGATCCTCGGCGTCCCGCAGTCTGCGCCCAGTTCAAACCCGAGCCAGCTGTCTGTGGTGAGAGTCGCGCTGAGGCGCTGGCACTTTTGAGTGCCTTAGAACAAGAGACGGCGGGCTGACAGATGTCCGAGATTGCCTTATTCCCCCTCTCATCGGTGTTGTTGTCATCGGGCCGCATGTCGCTGCAGATCTTTGAGCAGCGCTACCTCGATTTGGTGGCTCACTGCATGCGTGAAAACGAGGGATTCGGCGTCGTCTGGCTCCAGCAGGGGTCGGAGGTGTCGGGTGGATCACTCGATACCCCCAATGTGGGTGAGTACGGTACCTATGCCCGGATTGTCGACTGGGATCAGCTCCCTAATGGCTTGCTCGGCATCACGATTGAGGGCCATGAGCCCTTCGATGTGCAATCGGTATGGCGGGAGCCTAGCGGCTTGGTCAAGTCAAAGGTGGTGTGGCGTGACATACCCGAAACTATTCAACTGCCCGATAGTCACGTAAGCCTTGCCGAGGTGTTGGAGGGGTTGTTACGGCATCCTCAGATCCAGCGGCTACAACTGGACAGTGACCTCACAGATGGCTGGCGTGTCGGGGCGCAGCTGGCTCAATTGTTGCCCATTGATGAAGGGCTCAAGTATCAGCTTCAGGGACTGACTTCGGTGGAGCAGTTACTGGAAGAAATGGATAACATTCTGGTAGAGCTTAGCGGGGAGTCAGATCAGGCAGATCGCTGAAGCGCTGCAAGGTAATAGGTTGCGCCCTGATGGGCAGGAGAAATGGTGAATGTTTGATCTCAAGATTACCGGCGGGTTAGTGGTGGATGGTACAGGCACACCCGGGAAAGTGATGGACATCGGCATTGTCGGGGACCGTATCGTTGCGTTGGGTGATCTGGCGGAGGCTGGAGCGGAGGAAATTGACGCAACGGGGCGGGTAGTCGCTCCCGGGTTTGTGGATATCCATACGCACTATGACGGGCAGGCCACCTGGGATCAGGAAATGGCGCCCTCATCGTGGCACGGGGTGACCACCGTAGTGATGGGTAACTGCGGCGTTGGCTTTGCGCCCGCGGCTCCTGAGCGACAGGAGTGGCTGGTGGGCCTGATGGAAGGGGTGGAAGACATTCCCGGCAGCGCTCTGACCGAGGGGATGACCTGGAATTGGGAGTCGTTCCCGGAATACCTCGACGCCCTTGAAGGGCTCGATCGCACCGTTGATGTGGCTGCTCAGGTCCCCCACGGAGCAGTGCGTGCTTATGTCATGGGTGACCGCGGGGCGGCAAATGAAGAGCCAACAGAGACTGAAATTGCCCGGATGTCGGCCATTGTGGAAGAGGGACTTCGAGCCGGCGCGGTAGGCTTCTCCACTTCGCGGACCATCCTGCATAAATCGATTGACGGAGAGCTGGTCCCCGGCACCACGGCGACAAAAGAGGAGCTGCTGGGCATCGGTCGTGCGCTGAAGCGAGCGGGCCACGGCGTTTTCGAGATGGCGAGCGATCTGTTGCCTGAGTGGAATGAGTTCGAGTGGATGGGTGACCTCAGCCGGGAGACCGGCGCACCCGTGACGTTCACCGCGCTTGAATCGCCCATCAAGAGCCTGCCTTTCAAGGACCAGCTGGGGGATATGCGTGCCCAGAACGCCAAAGGTGGGAACATTGTCGCCCAGATCTCGATGCGGGGCACCGGCTTGATTCTGGGTTGGCGCGCCACTTTTCATCCGTTTTCGCAGCGCCCGAGCTGGAAGGCGATTGCAGACGCGCCCTGGTCTGAGCAGTGGCAACACCTTCAGGACTCGACTTTTCGTAGCCGGCTGCTTTCCGAGCAGGGAGAGCCTACTGGCAGCGATCTGCAGTTGATCGCTGATTTGATGGAGACCGCCTTCTCGATGCAGTACGAAATGCTGCCGGGCTTCAATTATGAGCCCACTGCAAAGCAGTCCATCGAGCAGCGAGCCTTGGCGACGGGTGTGACGGCGGCGGAATATGCCTACGATTTCATGATGCGCGATGAGGGCACAGGCATGATTTACTTCCCGCTGCTGAATTACGCTAACGGGAATCTTGATTTTCTGGAAGAGGCGCTGGACTCAGATGATTGCGTAAATTCGCTATCGGACGGCGGTGCCCACTGTGGAACGATATGCGATGCCGCGGCGACCACCTTTATGCTTCAGCACTGGGTGCGCGATCGGGAAGGGCGCCGCATGCCACTTGAGCGCGCTATCAAGCGCCAGTGCCATGACACCGCCCGACTGTACGGCTTTGAAGATCGAGGCGTGCTGGCACCGGGCCTGCTCGCGGACCTCAATGTGATCGACCTTGATTCATTGCAGCTGAATTTGCCGACAGTGGCGTTCGACCTGCCCGCGGGAGGACGCCGCCTGCTTCAGACAGCTTCAGGTTACGACTGCACGATCAAGTCCGGGCGGGTCACTTTCCGTGGCGGTGCTGCGACGGGAGAGTACCCGGGGCGCGTCATTCGGGGTCCTCAGCCGGTGCCGGAGTCGTCCAACCCCCCAGCGACTGCCAGCGATTCACGATAAGGCAGAATAGCTCAGCGGTTTTGGTCGCATCGTACTGGGCCGAGTGTGCTTCGTTGTTGTCAAAGGGAATGTCCGCCAGCGCGCAGGCCCGTGCCAATACCGTGTGGCCTACTGCGAGGCCGGCGAGAGTGGCGGTGTCGAAGTGGGAGAAGGGGTGAAACGGGTTGCGTTTGAGTCCTAGCCGCTCCGTCGCGGCATTCAGGAACCCGGCATCAAAGTGGGCGTTGTGACCCACCAGAATGGCCCGGTTACACTGGCTCGACTTGACCGCCTGGCGCACCACAGCGAACAGTTCTCCAAGGGCAATGTCCTCAGGCACCGCACCACGTAGAGGATTCTCAGGATCGATGCCAGTGAATTCCAGCGCGGAGGGTTCAAGGTTTGCGCCCTCAAACGGCTCGACGTTACGACTGTGGGTCTCGGCGATCTGTAAGTGGCCATGTTCATCCATGATGAGCAGGGTCACGGCGATCTCTAGTATGGCGTCTGTCTGAGAATTGAAGCCGCCGGTTTCGATGTCCACCACGACCGGCAGAAACCCGCGGAATCGGTCGCGCATTGTCGGGCCTGCCGCGGCCGTGACGATCTCGTTGTCATCGGCACCTGCTGGGTGCGTGAAATCAGTCATCGCAGCTGGCGAGACACTGTCCAGCCCACACTGTCACCAGCTCGTATAGGCACGACCTCGCTGTCACCGAGACGGAACGCTTCGGGTATGGACTGAGTGTCTTTGGTGAGCGTAATAGAGCCGTTGTTGCGCGGTAAGCGGTAGAAGTCCGGTCCATTGAAGCTCGCAAACGCCTCGAGCTGATCGAGCGCGTTTTCTTCGTTAAAGACTTCCGCATACAGCTCGAGTGCGGCATGGGCCGTGTAGCAGCCTGCGCAGCCACAGCTGGATTCCTTATCCCCCCGGGCATGGGGTGCGGAGTCTGTGCCGAGGAAGAATCGCGGGTGGCCCGATGTCACCGCTCGGCGCAGCGCCGATTGATGCTGATCCCGCTTCAGTACAGGCAAACAGAACAGATGCGGCCGGATACCTCCTACCAGCAAATCATTGCGGTTGTAGAGCAAATGATGTGCGGTCACTGTTGCGGCGACATGGTCCCCAGATGCCTCAACGAACTGCACAGCATCGGCGGTGGTGATGTGCTCAAACACGACCCGGAGCGCCGGGAAAGCGCCTACGATAGGGATGAGCGCCGAGTCGATGAAGGCCTTCTCACGATCAAAAATATCCACATGATGATCGGTGACTTCACCGTGTATCAGCAGGGGCAAATCATGCCGTTCCATCGCCTCGAAAACGGGATAGAGAGCCTCGATGCCCGTGACGCCGGCGTCTGAATTGGTGGTCGCGCCGGCCGGATACAGCTTGATGCCCTGTATATGCGGGCTCTCGGTCGCCTCGATCACCGTCTCAGGGGTAGTGGCGTCGGTGAGATACAAGACCATAAGCGGGTCGAAGTCATGACCCTCGGGGACATGAGCCAGGATACGCTCCCGATAACTCAGTGCATCTGAAACACTCAAGATGGGCGGCGTGAGGTTGGGCATCACGATGGCGCGGCCTGCCCAACGGGCCACATCAGGCACTGTGGTGGCGAGGGCTACCCCGTCCCGCAGGTGGATGTGCCAGTCATCCGGTAATGTCAGCGCTAACGAGGTCATGATCAAAGGTACCCGCTCGGTGCGGCCAGTGTAGCAGAGGTCGGCCACTGTTAACTCTCGCCGAGCCCTATGTGGCGCGCAGCCAGTCGCGGACGTACACTACGCTCCCGTTTTTTTTAGGCATGGTTATGGCAACGGCGAATAAGGTTGTGCTGGCGTATTCTGGGGGGTTGGATACCTCCGTGATCGTGCGCTGGTTGCAGGAAACCTATCAGTGCGAAGTGGTGACGTTCACTGCGGATATTGGCCAGGGCGAGGAAGTCGAGCCGGCTCGCGCCAAGGCGCAGGCGCTCGGTGTGGAGGAGATTTACATTGAAGATCTCCGCGAGTCTTTTGTGCGCGACTTCGTGTTTCCCATGTTTCACGCCAATACCGTGTATGAGGGTGAGTACCTGCTGGGCACCTCTATCGCCCGACCGTTGATCGCGCAGCGACTGGTCGAAATTGCCAACGAGACCGGTGCTGATGCCATCGCCCATGGTGCAACTGGTAAGGGGAACGACCAGGTTCGCTTTGAGCTGGGCGCCTATGCCCTCAAACCCGGTATACAAGTGATAGCCCCCTGGCGAGAGTGGGACTTGAACTCCCGCGAGGCACTTATGGCCTATTGTGAGCAGCACAATATCCCCGTTGATTTTGCCAAGGCGCAAAAGAAATCTCCTTACTCGATGGATGCCAATCTGCTGCACATCTCCTATGAGGGTGATGTGCTGGAGGACCCCTGGATCCCGCCGGAAGAAGATATGTGGCGTTGGACGGTGAGCCCTGAAGCCGCTCCCGATCAGGCGGAAGAATTGATCCTGACTTTTGAACGCGGTGACGTGGTGGCCATTGACGGTGAGGTGCTGAACGCCGCGGAGGTACTGGCAAAGTTAAACGAGCGAGGCGGGGCTAACGGAATTGGTCGCGCCGATATTGTCGAAAACCGCTATGTGGGGATGAAATCCCGCGGCTGCTACGAGACGCCCGGTGGCAGCATTTTGCTGCGGGCGCATCGCGCCATTGAGTCCATCACGCTGGATAGAGAGGTGGCTCATTTAAAGGATGAGCTGATGCCGCGCTACGCCAAGCTGATTTACAACGGCTACTGGTGGTCTCCCGAGCGCCATGCATTGCAGGCAGCCATCGATCAGACACAGGCGGTGGTGAATGGCGACGTGCGGGTGTCACTTTACAAGGGCAATGTCACCGTCACCGGTCGGCGGTCCAGCGATTCTCTGTTTGATGAGAATATTGCAACGTTTGAGGCGGATGGCGGCGCCTACGATCAAGCCGATGCGGAAGGTTTTATCAAGCTCAATGCACTGCGTCTGCGCATTGCCGCCACCAAAGGCCGCCAGCATCAGTAGTCACGCTGCCCGAAACCGCTGATTTTTTGTGGCCTGTGCCATCGCGACGCCCGCGAGACGCTGGTCTTTTGAAAAGAGTGTAAAGTGGTGACGTGCCACAGAGCGCCATGTTGCTGTGACCCTGTCGGGTATGCAAAGTAAGGCCCGCTCTTCGGCCTATAAGGTTGCCGGCAGGGACTCGCAAGGAAAAAAGGTTATGAATTCGACGGTTGATATCCCCCCAGTGCAAGAGATGGACGCGGAGGCATTCGACGCCATCATCATCGGTGCGGGCTTGTCAGGCATTGGCACGGCGGTGCGGCTTCAGCGCGATTGCCCGGATCGCGACTTCATCTTGTTGGAGCGACGCGACGCGATTGGAGGCACATGGGATCTGTTTCGCTATCCCGGCATTCGCTCTGACAGTGATATGCACACCCTAGGATACGATTTCAAACCTTGGGAAGCGGAAAAAACAATTGCTGATGGCCCTTCGATTCTGAGCTATGTGAACGAGACTGCTGATGAGCACCGTATCCGCGAGCGAATTCGTTTTGGTCAGAAGCTGGTCGGCGCCGATTGGTGCAGCGAGCGTGGCCAGTGGCAACTGACGGTCGACACTCCAGAGGGTGTCCGGCGCTATCGCTGCGGCTTCTTGATGATGTGTGCGGGGTACTACAGCTACGATCAGGGCTACGAGCCAGAGTTTGAGGGCAAGGTAGCTTTCAGGGGGGAGTGGGTGCATCCCCAATTTTGGCCGGACAGCCTTGATCACGCAGACAAGAAAGTCGTGGTGATCGGTTCAGGCGCTACGGCGATGACGCTGGTACCCAATATGTCTAGACAAGCCGAGCATGTCACGATGCTGCAGCGGTCCCCGACGTATGTGATCTCAAGACCCTCCATTGATGGCCTTGCCAATTGGTTGCGTCGCGTTTTACCCCCGAAGATGGCCTATGACCTCGTCCGATGGCGAAACACGGTTTGGCAACAGTGGATGTACAAGCTGACTCGGGTAGCCCCCGGAGTCGTAAAGCGCTCGCTGCTGAAAAAAGTGCGTGCAGAAATCGGCGAATTGGTCGATGTTGAGAAGCACTTCACCCCGCGTTACAACCCCTGGGATCAGCGTCTGTGTCTGGTCCCGGATGACGATCTGTTCCGCGCGATTCAGTCAGGTAAGGCCTCGGTGGTGACTGATCAGATTGAGAAGATCACAGAAAACGGTGTGCAACTGGTCTCTGGTGCGCATCTCGACGCCGACATTATTGTCTGTGCCACGGGGCTGGAATTAGTCGTTCTGGGCGGCGCTGAATTTACCCTCGACGGCGAGGCGATCGACTTTGCCAACGAGTGGACCTACAAGGGCATGATGTGCTCCAACATCCCCAATATGGTGCACACCTTCGGTTATATCAACGCTTCTTGGACCCTGCGCGCGGATCTAATTGCGACCTGGGTCTGTCGTTTGCTGAATCACATGCGCACGACAGGTATGACTACGGCAACGCCGCGCATTGCGGATGAGGTGGCCGACTCCATGAGCCAGCGTTTCTGGATTGATGATTTCTCTGCCGGGTACATGCAACGGGTTATGCACCGCTTCCCCAAGCAGGGCGATCAGATGCCCTGGATGAACCCGCAGAACTATCGCAAGGACCGCAAAATGTTCCGCGATGACCCCCTTCAGGATGACGAACTGGTGCTTGAACGTGCAGACGTGCTTGCCGAGGCTGCGGTGCTGCAGGAGGCCAGCTAGTCACCCATGACTGCTCCCGGGCTGCAGGAGAGCAGTATTTATTGCCCCTACTGCGGCGAGTCGATTGAGGTGCTGTTGAACCCTGAAGACGTGGGCGCGGAGTACGTAGAGGATTGTCAGGTGTGCTGCCGGCCAATTGAGTTTTTTCTGCGTGAGGATGCGGGGGGGTGGCTTGAAGCCGAGGTCCGATCCGACGTTGAGTAGCGCGTACCGCTAACGTTTTGAAGGTTTTACTTTGGTTTTGAAGCGCTGCGTTTAAGGCGTTGGCAGTGAAGGCGCGCAGTTAGTGAAAATCCCGGGATTGCACAGCCAAAGCGCTCAAGCGATCGCTGCAGTCCTCCAGCGTGCCGGCGATCACATGCGTCACACCGTCGCGAGATTCCACCGTACCTTTGACTAACAGTAATCGAGCGGTCATCAGGCTCTGTCGGTGGCGTTCCTGAATCGCTGGCCAGACGATCACGTTGATATTGCCTGTCTCATCCTCAAGGGTCAGAAACACCACGCCTGAAGCGGTGCCCGGGCGTTGTCGACAGGTGACCAGCCCGGCTACCCGCACAAAGCGGTGATTGCCCAGTGTCTCAAGCTCTGTTTGCCGCCGACACCGGTCAAAGGGCTGCTGGTGGCGCAGTAAAGCTAGCGGATGTGACCTGAGTGTCAGCCCGGTGCTCTGATAATCAGCGATGACTTCCTCAGGGAGCGTGGGCGCTGCCGTGACGGCCTCTTCGTCCTGAGTGCGGCGCACTGCACTATCACTCGGTAGCAAGGGGCGGTGATCTTCCAGAGCCATGGTTTGCCAGTGGGATTGATAACGATTGCCACTGATGCCCGATAGTGCATCGGCGGCAGCGAGCGCTTCCATATCACCGCGATCGAGGCAGGCGCGTTGGCGCAGGTCAGCGACATTGGTAAAGGCGCGCAGACGCTGTGCCGCATGGATACGTTGGCCTGCTGTTTCGTTAAGACCTTTGATCAGTCTCAATCCTAGCCTGATGGGTGGCTGTTGTTGGTCTGCCGCAGACAGGATCTGGTGGTCCCAACTGCTGTGATTCACATCAACGGGCAAGACCATGATGTGGTGCCGCCGCGCGTCCTGTATTAGTTGTGATGGTGAGTAAAAGCCCATCGGTTGACTGTTGAGCAGCCCGACATAGAAAGCCGCGGGATGATGGCACTTGAGCCAGGCAGAGACATAGGCGAGCAGTGCGAAGCTCGCTGAGTGCGACTCTGGAAAACCATAACCGCCAAATCCTTTGATCTGATTGAACAGCCGGTCTGCAAAGTCGGCGGTGTAGCCCTTGTTGATCATGCCCTGTTTGAGCTTGTGCTCGAAGGTGAGGAGCTTGCTGTTCTTGCCCCAGTTGCTGATAGCGCGCCTCAGGGCATCGGCTTCCCCTCCGGTGAATCCCGCAGCCACCATGGCCAGACGAATTACCTGCTCCTGAAAAATTGGCACACCCAGTGTGCGCGACAGGACCGCCTCAATGTCCTTGTTGGGATAGCTGATTGCCTCTAGGCCGGCCTTGCGACGTAGGTAGGGGTGAACCATATCGCCCTGAATCGGTCCGGGTCTAACAATGGCGATCTCGATTACCAAGTCGTAAAAACAGGCGGGTTTCAGTCGCGGCAGCATCGACATTTGCGCGCGCGATTCGATCTGAAAGACACCCAGAGAGTCGGCCTTTTGTAGCATTCTGTAAGTGGCGGCATCTTCTCTGGGAATATCCTGTATCCGGCGAATATCAGGGTGGTCCCGACTGATCATTTCGAGTGTTTTACGTATGGCTGACAGCATGCCGAGGGCGAGAATATCGACCTTCAGGAGCCCCAGTGCCTCAATATCTTCTTTATCCCATTGAATAACGGTGCGGTCAGGCATGCTGGCATTTTCGACAGGTACCAGATTCGAAATCGGCCCACGGCTGATGACAAACCCACCCACATGCTGTGAGAGATGGCGCGGAAAACCCAGAATTTCCTGAACCCTCGCCATAAAGTGTTCTGCCAGTTGCCCAGAGCGTGCCAGACCCTGTTGCTGAAAGCGGTTGGTCAGCTCTCGCTCCCGATTCCACCAGGCCAAAGAGCTCGCCAGTTCGTCGATAAAGTTGGTATCAAATCCCATGGCTTTGCCGACATCGCGGACCGCGCTGCGCGACCGATAGGTGATCACCGTTGCGGCCAGCGCCGCGCGGCGACGGCTGTACTTTTCATAAATGTACTGAATCACTTCCTCGCGCCGTTCATGCTCGAAGTCCACATCAATATCAGGTGGCTCATCCCGCTCCCGCGAGATAAATCGTTCGAACAGTAGCGAGACCTGCTCCGGGGAGACTTCGGTGATATGCAGGCAGTAGCAAACCACGGAGTTGGCAGCAGAGCCTCTGCCCTGACAGAGGATATGGCGTGACTTGGCAAACTGGACAATGTCGTAGACGGTCAAAAAGTAGTACTCGTAGGAAAGCTCGGTAATCAGATCGAGTTCCTGGTGGATGCGCGTCTGGACAGCCTCGGGTATGCCGTCTGGCCAGCGTAACCTAGCGCCGGCCGCAACTTCCTGTCGCAGGTAACTGTTGGCAGTGTGATGTGACGGTACGACTTCTTCGGGATACTCATAGCGCAGTTCATCAAGACTGAACTGGCAGCGGTCAGCGATATGACGCGTCTCGCCGATGAGTGTTTCGGGGTAGAGCGAGTGCACGGTATCCAGTGTGCGCAGATGCTGCTGGCTATTGATCAGCCGGCGATGTCCCAGTTGCTGCACGGGAGTTTGTAGTCTGATCGCCGTCAGCACATCATGTAGCGCCTTGCGTTTGGCGCTGTGCATTTGCACCTCGCCACAGGCCACCATGGGCACTTGAAGGTTTTGTGCCATGTGATAGCGATGCTTGAAGCGGCGCCATTCGTCGTTCCCCAGCAGCCTGCTCATGCCGATCCAGACCCGCCCTTTGCACCGCCTTGCCAGTTGCTGGAAATGAACGGCCTGGTTGTCGGTGTCATCCGGCAACAGGATGAGCAGGCAGCGTTTGAGATGGAAAATTACATCGCGTAGATGAACACGATATTCGCCTTTGCCGCTACGGCGGCGCGCGCGACTGATGAGGCCTGAGAGTTCCCCATACGCCTCGCGACTGGGTACCAGTGCGACCAGACGAATACCTTCGGTCAGGGTGAACTCGCTGCCAACAATCAACTTAAGCCCCAACTCTTTGGCGGCGACGTGCGCTTTGACGACGCCTGCCAGCGAGCATTCGTCGGTAATGGCCAGGGCGTGATAACCACAGCTGGCTGCGCGCCCGGCGAGTTCCTCAGGTGCCGATGCGCCGCGCAAAAAACTGTAGTGGGTCAGGCAATGAAGTTCGGCGTACACGACAAATACTGTATAAATAAACAGTATTCTAACGTGGTGCGGACTGTCCTGAAAAGCGTCGCGGTGAAATAGCGTAGACTGTTTTTCATAGGCGCCGCTGACGGAGCGAAGGCCGCCCTATTTTTGACGGTCCCGAGCTCCGGGGTAGCCAGCAAAGGGTGAGCAGACACAGGAGTGGAGTATGAAAGTGATTGACCGACGCCGCGGCCAATATGTCCTGATTGGCGCGCTCTCTTTATGGTTGCTGGCTTGTACTGGGGTGCCCGAGGGGATTGACCCTGTTACGGGGTTTGATCAAAACCGTTATCTCGGTACCTGGTACGAAATTGCTCGGCTGGACCACAGTTTTGAACATGGCCTGAGCGAAGTCAGCGCAACCTATGACGTTAACCCCGATGGCAGCATTGCGGTTCTGAATCGCGGATTTGATCTCGAGGAAGACGAATGGCGCGAGGCGGAAGGCGTTGCGCGCTTTGTGCAATCTCCCGACATCGCGCACCTGAAAGTGTCTTTCTTCGGACCCTTCTATGGTAGCTACGTGGTCTTTGAACTGGGGGAGGACTACGACTACGCCTTTGTCTCGGGTTTCAGCCGCAGTTACTTATGGTTTCTCGCGCGAACGCCTCAGGTCAGCGAAGCGTTGCGAGCGCAGTTTCTACAGCGCATCACTGAGCTGGGGTTCGACCCGGCCGAGCTCATCTGGCTGGATAACGCCTCTGAGGCTGTAGCGAGCCGATAGAGGACTGATCGTCAGCCGGTAATAGAACGTTGTGACAGGAGTCGCTGAAGTCAGCGCTTTTGACTGCATGCGACATCAAATTGCGCCGGCGTCAGGCAAAAAGCCCATGTAGATACCAGCGGCGATTGTGCCGGTCTTGATAGATCCAGACGGGTTGTTTCTGGGGTGTTTGGGCGATGTAGTAATCCCGGCTGACAGGGGTGGTCCACCACTGGTCTTCAATCCGCTCCGGGCCATAGACCACATCCAGCGGGCCATTCCAATACAGCCGCTCAGTATCCTGGTGGATGGGTTGTGGCGTCGGTAACAACCAGAAAGGGCGCTGCCCCAAAGGGTCGCTGTCACGGTTTTTCTGGGGGCTCAGCGTATGCGCTTCAAATACGGCATTTTCTGGGAGGTGCTCATAACGGCAGTCGAGGTAGCCGACAGCTTGTAATCCCAGTCTGCTGCGCAGGCGGTCAACCAGCTCATGCCGGGATGCCGCCGTGACTCCGGCATGAAATAAATCCTGCGGCGCGACAGAGGCCTCCTGAAGCTGGTCGACGACCAGCGAGATGCCTTCGATATTCTCAGGCAGTGACCACGTGTCCAGTTGTAAACAAGACAGCTCGAACCAGAGCTTCGCATTGTGTTGTGCGACGTCGGAAAACACCTTGAAAGCAGTAGCCTCTGGTTGTGAATCTCGCAGTGACGCGGGTCTGTCTTCCTGCGGTTGGCGTGATGGAGGCGGCGTTTGTATTAAGTGTTGTGGTCGTAAATAGCGCCACTCAATGGAGGCAGTGCTGAGTTGTGTGTTTACCAGAAATTGGCAGAAGTGCGCCAGCAAGCGCTGCATGGCGGGGTGCAGCTCTTGTCGATTCTGGATGTCAAAGCCGAACCACAGCGTGTCCTCAAAGTGCTCGGGCGGCTGATAAGTCACGGCTGGTTCCTGTTGATGACCTTTCACTTGATTCAGCCAGTTTAAAAAGGTTTCACCGCACCGTTTGCCGAGTGCGGGGAGCGGGATATCCAGTAATTGTTCGAATCGCTGTATGCCGGAGCGCTCAAGCCGTCTGATGATTTTGGGAAAGTCGGCCTCAATCAGCTGTAGCGGTAAAGGCGCCAAGCGCTCTGTGAGGGGTCGTTCGGGGTGACGGGCGGCATCGCGCTCGGCATGGCTCAGTAGCCAGGCTGCGTCACGGGTTTCGGCGGCACCCACGCTGACAGTCAGTCCACGCAGGCTCATTTCTGTATCGACCCGCTCCAGAAGCGACTCAAGACTCTGATGCAGGCGCAGACAGCTGCCGATTTCGATTGTCAGGGCATTATCGCGCCAGCGCTCCAGATGCGGTGACAGACCATAGGCCCAGATAGTGAGTTGCTCGAGCAGGGCATCTTCTGTTTCCGGAGCGCGTTCCAGTAAGCGGTACTCGGTATGAGCGAGTAGCGCCTGTGCCGTACTGACTGTGTGTGCCGGCATCACACCGGCGAGGCTGGCTGATTCGTCGCAGGCCAGTACGCGTCGCTGAGCGACAACAATCGTCGCTGTATCACTCGCGTAGCCATGCTGTTTCAGCAGGGCTTCCAGAGGCAATAAATCAAAACGAAGACAGAGCCAGAGCGACATCACATCATAATACTGTATTTTTATACAGTATTATGGCGCCATGCCCACCCGTTTGGGAGTATCCCCGAGGCGGATGAATTCTGTGACAATACGCCGTCCTGACGGCCCTCACAGCCCGTCCATTTCGTCGGGCTGGTTTTATAGGGTCACACGCCCTTTCATAAGGAAAGCCCCCATGTTTCGTTTGTATCAAGGAAGATTGCAATCGTTTGCAATGAGAACTGGCTCCGCCTATCGAGCACTTTGGCTCCTCGTGGCGGTGCTGCTGGTGTCCTGCGACAAGACCGCAGACGAACCCGCGTCGCCGGTTGTTAACGCGCCACCGATATCCGCCGAGCAGCAGCGACTGGAGGATTTTTTTGCGGCGACCTGGGAGGCTGATCTGGCCCGATACCCGGCCAGCGCCAGCTACCTCGGCATCAAAGATCAACAGGATCAGTGGAACGACGTATCAGAATCCTTTCAGCTCGAATCACTTGAGCTGACCCGGCAACGTCTGGCATTTCTCGAAGGTATCGACACCACCCAACTCTCGCCCGCGCGACAGCTTTCCTACCGCCTGTATCGGCTCGACCTAGAGCGCACGTTGGCTGGCGCCGCATTCCGGCACCATCGTTATGTGATCCATCAGTTCCGCGGCCCCCATACCAGCCCGATCAGCCTGCTGGTCAATGTGCACACGATTGATTCTGAACAGGATGCCGAGGACTACATCGCCCGGCTGAACAACCTGCCCGACTATTTTGATGGCGTGATCGAGCAGATCCAGATCCGTATGGATAAAGGTCTGTATTTGGTCGACTGGATGATCCCGCAAATTGTGGAGTCCGCCGGCAATGTGCTGGTGGGTGCGCCCTTTGATCAATCGGATTCGCCCTCGGTGATCTGGGCCGACTTCAACGACAAGCTCGCCGCGCTCAAGGTTGAGCCTGCCATCGCAGACCAATTGCAAGAGGCCGCGCGGCAAGCCTTGTTGACTGCGGTTAAGCCTGCGTACGAGCGCCTGATGGCGGCCGTTCAATCTCAACAGGCAGCGGCGCCCCGAGAGGACGGGGTGTGGCGATTCCCCGACGGCGATGCTTTTTACGCCAACCGGTTGCGAGATTTCACGACCACTAATCTGACCCCCGAAGCCATTCATCAAGCCGGGCTTGCCAATGTAGAGCGGCTACATCAGGAGATGCGCGCCGTTATGGCCGAGCTGGGCGAAGAGGGTGAGTTGTCTGCATTTCTTGATCAGGTCCGCAATGATGAGTCTTTGCGTTACGACAACACAGAGGTGGGACGGTTGGCGTATCTGGACGCTGCCCGCACCGCAATCGACAGGATGGCGGAGCGCCTACCCGACTATTTTGGTTTGCTGCCGCAATCGGACTTGATCGTCAAACGGGTTGAAGCCTACCGCGAACAATCTGCGGGAAAAGCGTTCTACCAGAGTCCTCCTCCAGATGGCTCTCGCCCCGGCATTTACTACGCCAATCTCTACGACATGAACTCCATGCCGACTACTGACCTCGAAGCGCTGGCGTTTCACGAGGGGTTACCGGGGCACCACCTGCAGCTGTCGATTGCAGCAGAGCTGGGCGATGTCCCAGATTTCCAGCGCTACACCCGCTTTACCGCCTTCAGCGAAGGGTGGGGCCTGTACTCGGAGTATCTCGCGAAAGAAATGGGCTTTTATCAGGACCCTTATTCCAACTTTGGCCGACTGGCGATGGAATTGTGGCGCGCCGCCCGTCTGGTGGTCGATACTGGTTTGCACCATAAGCAATGGACCCGAGAGCAAGCAGTGGCCTACCTTGTGGCCAATACACCGAATGCCGAGTATGACTGCCAGCGAGCGATCGAGCGCTACATCGCGATGCCCGGACAGGCGACAGCCTACATGATCGGCAAATTGCGGATCGTCGAGCTCCGCGAGATGGCGCAGGAAGCCTTGGGCGAGCAGTTTAATATTCGGGCCTTTCACGACACGGTGCTCGGCTCAGGTGCGGTCCCGCTGGATCAGCTCGAGGCCAATGTACAGGGTTTGATTCAGCGAACGCTCGCGAGTCGCTGAGCGATCCGTGATCGCCGGCGGAGCTGCCCCCCCGCTGGCACGCAATCCAAGGTCAAAGCCAGATGCGGCCCTCTGTGCCATGAGGCCTCCGGTTGTTTTCGAGTCGTGACTTTATAAATCGGAAAAAGCGATTGCTTTTACCTAAACAATCAGCTTTCCAATTTGCGATAGGGGTGAGTAAATGTGGGCTGGAGTAACTGTTTCTAAAGAGGACAGCTCAATGAAATTAACACTATTAAAGACAGCGGTTGCGCACACTGCGATGGCGGCGGCCTTGGTGGCGTTGCCTGTGATGGACTCAATGGCGCGTAGCACGCCTAAAAGCACTCAGGCGTGGTGGCCTACCAGCCTGGATCTGACGCCCTTGCGTCAAAATGAGCGCAGCACCAACCCGCTCGGAGCGGATTTTGACTACGCGGCAGAGTTCGCGCGGTTGGACCTAGAGGCACTGAAAGCGGATATCAATGACACGCTGACCACCTCACAGCCTTGGTGGCCTGCAGACTATGGAAATTACGGTCCGTTTTTTGTTCGCATGGCCTGGCACAGTGCGGGTACTTACCGCACCTCGGATGGTCGTGGTGGCGCCGATGGCGGCCAGCAGCGCTTTGAGCCGCTGAACAGCTGGCCTGACAATGGCAACCTCGACAAGGCGCGGCGGTTGCTGTGGCCAATCAAGCAACAGTATGGCAATCAAATTTCCTGGGCCGATCTAATGGTGCTCGCCGGTAATGTGGCAATGGAAAATATGGGCTTTAAAACCTTCGGTTTTGCCGGTGGCCGCGCGGACGATTGGGAACCCGAGTGGGTGTACTGGGGTCCCGAGGCTAAGATGCTGGCCGATGAGCGCTATGCCGAAGGTCGTCAGCTCCGAAACGGCCTCGCGGCGGTGCAGATGGGTTTAATTTACGTAAACCCCGAAGGTCCCAACGGCAACCCTGACCCGGTGCTCGCCGCACATGATATTCGCGAGACCTTTGGTCGTATGGCGATGAATGACGAAGAGACGGTAGCGTTGATTGCGGGTGGTCACTCCTTTGGCAAGGCCCACGGTGCGCACAAGCCCGGTGACTGTGTCGGTCCTGAGCCGACTGGCGAAGTGATTGGAGAGCAGGGTTTCGGCTGGAAGAATAGCTGTGGCAAAGGCTACGCTGAAGACACCGTGACGTCTGGCCTTGAGGGTGCGTGGACCGCAACACCTACTCAGTGGTCGATGATGTATCTGGCGAACTTGTTTGCCTATGAGTGGGAGCAGACTCGCAGTCCGGCGGGCGCGCTGCAGTGGCAGCCCAAAGACGGGGCAGCGGCGGGTACCGTTCCCGACGCCCATCTTGAGGGAGTGAGCCATGCGCCGGTCATGTTTACAACCGACCTGTCGCTCAAGTTTGACCCCAGCTATCGCGAGATCTCCCAGCGATTCCTTCAGAACCCAGAAGAGTTCGAGCTGGCATTTGCCAAGGCCTGGTTCAAGCTGACTCACCGTGATATGGGTCCGAAGATCCGTTACCTGGGTGATGATGTGCCCGCAGAGACCTTGGCCTGGCAGGATCCGCTCCCCGAACGAGACTACAAGTTGATCAGCGATCGGGATGTGCGCAAGCTGGAGACGGCGATTGCTGCGAGTGGGCTCACCAACACACAGCTGGTGAGCACCGCGTGGGCCTCGGCCTCTACGTATCGCGGCACGGATATGCGTGGCGGTGCCAACGGCGCCCGTATTCGTCTGACGCCCCAGAGTCAGTGGGCGATTAACAATCCTGACGCGCTGGCTGATGCGATAACGGTGCTGGAAGAGGTGCAGGACGAATTCAACAGCGGCTTGTCCCGCGGCAAGGAGGTGTCACTTGCTGATGTCATCGTGCTCGCTGGTAACGTCGGTGTTGAGCAGGCAGCCGAAGAGTTCGGAGTGGAGGTCTCGATCCCCTTTACACCCGGACGTGTTGATGCAATTGAGGGATCCGTGAATGACGCCTCGTGGTCGGTTATGGAGCCGCGTCATGACGGTTTTCGTAACTACATGGCAGACCTCGGCTTCATGACGCCCTCGCAGGCGCTCATCGATAAGGCAGACATGCTTAATCTGACGGTGTCTGAAATGACGGTTCTGTTGGGCGGGCTGCGCGCGATGAACGCCAACGCCGACGGCAGTGATCGGGGTGTGCTGACTGATCGTCCCGGCGTATTGAGTAACGACTTCTTTGTTAACCTGCTCGATATGAACACCGCTTGGGGCCCCTCTTCAGAGGCCTATGTATTTGAAGGTCGTGATCGCCAGACAGGCGACCTCAAATGGACTGCGACTGAGTTTGATCTGGTATTCGGGTCAAACTCCGAGCTTCGCGCGGTGGTCGAGTTCTACGCGTTCGACGAGAGTCGACAGCGGTTTATCAAGGATTTCGCCAGTGCCTGGACCAAGGTGATGGATGCAGATCGCTTTGATATCGAAGATTCTGGCAATGTTGTTGTGAGCGTGGCGCAGTAGCGGTTCGCTCCAAGAGCTACCAGCAAAAAGCCCCGCAGATGCGGGGCTTTTTGGTTTGTGAGGAACCGATTCAGTGAGATTGACGGGTAATGTCCACGTTGAGTGTCACCGTTGCATTAAGTGAATTGGTGATCAGACAAGCGTCCTCGGCTTTTTTTAGTATCCGCAGCACTCTCTTTTCTTCCATATCCTCTGGAACGCTAATGCGCACAGCCAATTGGATCGTAGTGAATTGGGTGGCGCGGTCGATGCGCTCCAGTGTGCCTGTGGCATCGCAGTCGAGTGCGTGCCAGGTAATCTGGGACGGCCCGGCCATCGCTCGAAATGTCAGTACGAAGCAGTCAGCGACTGCGGCGATGAGCAAGGCTTCAGGAGACCATTGATCGCCGGGGCCACCGAACTCACGCGGCACATCAGTGGTCAGGTCTTCCAGACCCTGACTGGAAACAAGTACCTGGGATTGGTCCGCATTGGCGGTAGCGACACAACGATAGTGGTGGGGAAAATCCTGCATGGCAGCTTTGGGGTAGTCAGAAGCGGGCGCAAGGATAGCCGCTCCGTTATCCGGACGCTATACCGAAATCAACGAAGCGCGGATCCGAATGAGTCCCGTGTCAGTTCAGGCAGAGGGCCGAAAACCGGGTGATGTCCCGAGGGTTTCTGAGGGTTCCAGCGATGTCCAAACCGGTGCGGTATCGGGCAGTGAGTCATCTGTGGGCAGGGAAATGGTCGGGCTCTGACGTCCGCCACGTTGTTTGAGAATCTTGATTTGCCGGTAACCATCGATATGGATTTTCAGGCTGGCGGGGGAGGCTTGCTCCAGTGTTTCAGAAGAGCGAAACAGAATGGCCGGCGTGCCATGACTGGCTGCTGCCAGCTGTATTTTGCGCAGCTCCGCATAGCGATAATCCGTGGCACCCAGCCAGGCAAATACGGCACTGCAAGTGCTGCTTTGCAAGGCCTGCTCGGTTGACCACAGCACCTCATCGCGACTCTTGGGGTGTACCAGCATGATTTCCTGAAGATCGATCCCTTCGCCCGCGAGGAGTGGGGCGTAGGGGGTATAGGGTGGATCAATGAACACCTGCCAACGGCCCTGACCGGATAATTGCTTCATCATGGGCATGAACACGCCCATGGCATCCAGTCCACACTGGTCGCTGATGACTTCGATGCAGCCGCCGACAGGCCAGCCTCTGTTATACAGTTGTGTATCCAGCACATCGAAACCCGTTCTGACACCGGAAAAGGTGTGGGCATCGCGATTGGCGGCGGTGGCATCCGGGTGGAGGAAAACACGCTGCTGTTGACCCAGACCAGACGGATCCATACCGTGTTGGTCCATACCTCTCCAGGTGTCGGCGCGACGGAAAATATCTTCAAGTAGATAATTCATGATGCACTCCTATTTCATATTGCTGCGCCGAATCACCCTCGCCGACGGTTGGCGTGCTGATGAGAAAGCGGCAGCAGCAAAAATACTGTATAAATAGACAGTATTTGAGCATGACCAAAAAAGCAAGTGAGGATTTTTCGGACTGTCGTGAAACACGACAGGTCCATCGATCTGCGCTGTCAGACCCGCGCTTTCGACGCTATTACCCCGCAAGCTGGTTCTCGAGCCTCGGTGCCTGGTTACTCAGATTTTTGCTGGGATGGAGCGCCTGGGATCTGACTCACTCCGCCACCTGGGTGGGGATTGTGGGTGCCTTGATGTTGGCACCGGCGCTGTTGTTATCGCCCTGGTTCGGGATTCTGTCTGACAGGGTGAATCCGCGTGAGGGGCTGCGGTTGTCGATGGTGATTCACAGCGTTATCACGCTGACCGGCACCCTCGCGACCTGGCTGGGTTGGTATGACCGCGCGGCGTTGCTGGCGCTCGCGGCGACCTTGGGCGTGGCTACCTCACTGCACTCACCAATGCGACTGGCCCTCGTGCCGTTACTGGTGGCGCGCGAGGCGTTACCCAGCGCGGTGGGATATTCCGCTATGTCTTTCAATGTTGCCCGCATGGTAGGGCCCGCCCTCGGTGCGGCGTTGGTTGCCCAGGTGAACGTCAGCGCTGCCTGGTTGACCGCAACGTTGATGTTCATGGTGTCGTTTTGGGGTTTGTCCCGATTGACGATCGAGCGGGATACACCTGCGGCGCCACCGAGCTCTTTCGCGGACCAGTTGGTTGCAGGCTTTCGCCATTTGTTGGGCCGATCTGACCTCAGACTGTTATTGGCACTGACGGCGCTTAATGGCCTGCTGGGCCGCACCATTATCGAGTTGCTTCCCGCACTCTCAGGGCAGGTGTTGCGTGGTGGATCCGCAGAGCTCGCGGTACTGGTCGCCATGGCAGGTTTGGGTTCTGTGCTGGGTGGCTTGTTAGTCAGCCGTCAGGCGGCCGATCTGCCGCGCCTGATGGGGCTCGTGTGCGCGGCGATCGCGCTGGCGGGCTTCGCCCTGATCAGTTTGCAGTGGTTTGCGGGCTTGGTGGGGCTGGCGTTGTGGGTATCAGTGCTCAGTGTCGTCACCACTGTGGCGGGCACCGGTTCGCAAACGCTCATACAGTTGACGGCTAGTCCAGAGTATCGCGGTCGTGTGATGAGCGTCTGGACCATGCTGGCCATGGGCGCGCCCGCATTAGGCGCCGCCTTGCTCGGAGCAGGGGTTGATGGGTTTGGATTCAGTCGCGTCGCGGTATGGACGGGCGGTGTGGGAATTGTTTTGGTTGTCAGTCTCTATGCGCGTCGCTCGCGCGTGCTGGCAGGCAGTGATCCCTGAGCCATCACGACCACGAGTCGCTCCAATAAACTCCAAGGTTCTCCCTGCATAAAACCTTTGCTGGCCCCATCCGCGTGAAAGCTGAGTGCCTGCATCTCAGCGAGATCCCGACCGCCCAGCCGGTTCATGGCCGAACGCACCAGCGCCTGCCGATTGCGCCACACGCCACGCTGATTCAGTGCGGTATTGACGGGCGTGCCGCCCGCAATTTCCCGCTTTAAATCTGCGAGCAGTCGGACTTCCCGCGAGATGGCCCACAACAACACAGGTGGTTGAATGGCCTCGGCTCGCAGCCCCCGCAATGTTCGCACGGCTCCCCGACTATCTCCCGACAGCGCCACATCAACCAGCCTGAAGGCGTCGTAGCGAGCGTTATCAGATACGGTGTCTGCTACCAAGTCGGCGGTGATGGTCTGCTCACCATGGAGCAGGCCCAGTTTCTCGATTTCCTGCGCGGCAGCCAGCAGGTTTCCCTCCAATCGCTCGGCCAGCAGCGTCACGGCATCGCTGTCTGCAGCGAGTCCAGCAGTTTTCATGCGGGCAGCAATCCAAGCGGGTAACTCAGCCGGAGAGATCGGCCATACGGGAAGGACGACCCCCGCCTGATCCAGCGCGACGTGCCATTTGCTCTTCTGCGACTGTTTGTCGATGCGCCCGCTGACGATCAGCAGTACGTCCTCCTGCTCCCCCGCCAGATACTCTTGTATGGCCTTGCTACCCTCGGTACCGGGTTTGCCGCTGGGCAGTTGTACCTCGATCAATTTTCGATCGGCAAAAAGCGAAAGCGACCCCGCGGTGTGACCAAGCTCCAACCAATCGTCTTTGCCAGAGATCGTAATGCGCTGCCGCTCTGAGCAGCCAGCAGCGCGCGCCGCGGCGCGGATGGCATCCGCGCACTCCTGAACAATCAGCGGCTCATCGCCTGAAATCAGATAGCAGGGTGCAAGATGTTGTGAGAGATGATCAGCGAGTTGCGGGGGTTTGAGTTGCATCAACGGCCCAGGCTGTGACTGACGCGACGGGCAATCTGATCGGCGAGATCGCGACGCATCTCTTCGCGAAGTAGGCGGATCTCCTCGGTTTTGCCGACAACGTTTCGGGGGTCATTTAGCATCTGACGCGTAACGGTCGCGCGTGCGTCGATCTGATCCGCGTCCGGCTGGTTCAGCGTGAAATCGGCGAACAGCGTGAGTTCGAGTTCTGCCGCTCTGGCCTGCGCGGTGAGTGAGACATTGCGTTGTGCGAATTGCTCAGGTTGCAGTGTCAGCGTGAGCATGGGGTCGCCTTCTTCCATCAGGGTCAGGCCCGTGGCGCTCAGCGCTCTGGACACTTCCCGAGTCAGCTCAGATCGGGGCTGGCTGCTGATCAACTGGATAGTCATGCCTTCGAGTTTGGCGCTGCTACTGCCGGCATCACTCCCTTTGAGTTGGAAGCCGCACCCAACCAGAAACAACAAGCCGGCAAACAAACAGGTCCATTTGGACACGGCTCGGGGGATAGCGCGTGGGATAACGCTCGGAGTGGTGCTCTGGATAGAGTGGTCGTGGTTGATCATTGCGCGACGATATTCACCAGCTTCTGGGGCACGACAATCACTTTACGGATGGTCGTATTCGCCAGAAAACGCTGCACGTTCTCCTGACTTTTGGCCATCGCCTCAATTTCTGCATTGTTTGCGGAGGCGGGCACACTAATTTTGCCCCTTACCTTACCATTGACCTGTACCACGATCTCCAACTCGTCCCGACTCAGGGCAGTGTTGTCAACCTCGGGCCACTGACTCTCTCTGAACGCTTCGCCTGTCAGGGCTTGCCACAGGTGTTCGCTGAGGTGTGGCGTAATGGGCCATAGCAACTGCAACACTGCGCGCAAGCCCTCGTCAACGACTGCACGATCACCGCTGTGCTCAGTCGGGTGGCGCCCGAGCTCATTGCAGAGCTCCATCACCGCGGCCACGGCGGTGTTGAAGGTTTGGCGACGCCCGTAATCATCGCTGATTTTGGCGATGGTTTCATGGATTTTGCGGCGCAGATTTTTTTGCTCGCTGTTCAGTGAGTCGGGCAGTGACTCGGTACCGTCGGTGTCAAAGTCATGCACCAGCCGCCACAACCGTCTGATAAAGCGATTGGCTCCTTCGACCCCTGAGTCTGACCACTCAAGAGACTGCTCGGGGGGGGCAGCGAACATGCTGAACAGGCGCACGGTATCCGCACCGTAGCGGTCAATTAGCGCTTGGGGATCGACCGTGTTACCGCGGGATTTTGACATCTTGGCGCCGTCTTTCAGCACCATGCCCTGAGTCAGCAGTCGCTTGAAAGGCTCGTCACTACTCACCAATCCGGCATCTCGCATCAGTTTGTGAAAGAAACGGGAATAGAGCAGATGCAAGATGGCGTGTTCAATGCCGCCTACGTACTGATCCACTGGCAGCCAATAATTCGCTTGAGCGCTATCGATCATGCCATCGGTGTAGTGTGGGCAAGTGAAACGCGCGTAGTACCACGACGACTGAACAAACGTGTCGAAGGTGTCGGTTTCGCGCTCGCAGTGCTGCCCCTCAAGCTCAAAGCGACGCCACTGGGGATCCGATTTGATGGGGGATGTGACACCGTCCATTGCCACGTCCTCGGGCAGCAATGAGGGCAGGCGGTCGGCCGGGATGGGTATGTCTCGCCCATCTTCAAGGTTAAGCATGGGGATCGGCGTTCCCCAGTAGCGTTGGCGCGATACGCCCCAGTCGCGTAATCGGAACTGCGTGGTTGTCTGGCCCATCCCCGCGGCTTCAAGCCGCGCAGCGATTCCTTCAAAGGCCTCGTCAAAGTGGCTACCATCGAACTCCGCTGACCCGGTCAGCACGCCGTATTCCGTGTAGGCGCTATCCGCGGTATTGGCTGGCTGGCCTTCGGGATCACAGACCACCGTTTTCATTGGTAGCGAGTACTTGCGGGCAAACTCCCAATCCCGCTCATCGTGCGCTGGTACCGCCATCACCGCGCCTGAGCCGTAATCCATCAGCACATAGTTGGCGACCCAGACAGGGATGGCCTCGCCCGTCAGTGGGTGTGTGGCGCGCAAGCCGGTATCCATACCCAGCTTCTCGGCCTGCGCCATATCGGCCTCGGCCACGGATGTCTGCTTGCAGGCGGCGATGAATTGGGCGAGTTCAGTATTGCTCTCAGCCAGTGCCAGCGTAATCGGATGTTCCGCGGCAAGACTCACGTAGGTCACTCCATAGAGCGTATCGGGCCGGGTGGTATAGACCTCGATGCGGTCGAGGTTCGCAACCATTTCATCCAACCCAAACGCCAGTTCCACGCCGCGACTCTTTCCGATCCAGTTTCGCTGCATGGTGCGCACGGCTTCGGGCCAGCCGTCTAACGTGTCCAAGCCCTCCAGCAATTCTTCCGCATAGGCAGTAATGCGAATAAACCATTGCGGAATCTCGCGCCTCTCGACGACGGCGCCGGAGCGCCATCCGCGCCCATCGATGACTTGCTCATTGGCCAGCACTGTCTGGTCCACGGGATCCCAGTTCACCGTGGCCATTTTTTTGTAGACGAGGCCCCGCTCGTAGAGTTGGGTAAAAAACCATTGCTCCCACTGATAATACTGCGGGTCGCAGGTCGCGATTTCCCTGTCCCAGTCGTAGGCGTAGCCTAATCGCTGTAATTGGGCGCGCATGTGGTCAATGTTTTCTCGGGTCCACGCGGCAGGAGCGACCCCGTTGGCAATGGCCGCATTTTCGGCCGGGAGTCCAAACGCGTCCCATCCCATAGGCTGCAGCACGTTTTTGCCTTGCATACGCTGGTAGCGTGCGATCACGTCGGCGATGGTGTAGTTGCGAACGTGACCCATGTGAAGCTTACCGCTGGGGTAAGGAAACATGGCAAGGCAGTAAAATTTTTCCCGCGCTTCATCGGGGTGCACGGCGAAACGACCGGACTCAGCCCACTCGGCCTGCAGCGCCAGTTCCAAGGTTTGCGGTGTGTATTCTTGGCTCATTGTTCCTCAATAACAGCAACGGGAAGTGCTGGTTTTGCCCTGATTGTGCTTGTCGTTCTTCGCAGGTCCGACGGAGCCGCGCAGAGTTTACCAGTATTAGGTGCGATCCCGACCCAATACGAGGGTGATCAGGGCGAAAACCCAGACGGGCAGGCTGCCGGTCAGGGCAAAGGGGGTGTGTCCAGAGCGCGGTTGCACCGTGCCGCTGATCATCGCCTCGCTGAACTGGACTGCCGTTGAGGTGACAACGCCCTTGGCTGTGATCAGGGCGCTGACGCCGTCATTGGTTCCCCGGATCAGATCACGTCCGAGTTCGACGGCGCGGTAGCGCGCCATTTGGAAGTGCTGCCACGGACCCGCACTTTGACCAAACCAGGTGTCATTGCTGATGGTGATGAGCAATGCCGCGTCTCGCGCATAGCGTTGCACAAAGTCCGGGTAAACAATCTCGTAGCAGATGAAGGGCGCAACCGACAGGTTGCCGGCGAGGAGAGGGCGCTGGTCGGTCGCGCCAGCTACGAACTGCGACATGGGTAGGTCGAAAAAAGCGATCACGCCTCTCAGCCAGCTCTCCAGCGGCACATACTCCCCGAAGGGCACCAGCTTCTGTTTGTGATACGTCCCGGACCCGGCGCCGAAGGCTGCGATGCTGTTAAAGCGCCCCGTTGTATCGCGGGTGGGAATGCCGGTAATAAGCGTGCTATCCAGCAGTGCGAGCCGCTGGTCGACCGGCTCAATGACATCCAGCAGTCGGTCCCGATAAACGGGCAACGCCGACTCCGGCCAGACGACCAGATCATGTTCTTGAGCGAGCGCCGCTGAACGCTCGCCAAACTCGGACAGGATTCGGTTGCGGTAACGGGGATCCCATTTTTCTTTTAATGGCACATTGGGTTGAACGATCGCAACCGTGACCGTCTCGCCAGCAGGTACGGTCCACTCGGCCCCCTGCAACAGTAGACCCGGTATCACCAGCAGGGCGACAAGCCCGCCAGTGCCCACCCAGCGCCCGGCATCGCGCGGTTGGCTTAGGGCATTGGCGATGAAACAGCCGATCGCGACAAGAAACCAGGAGGCGCCATATACCCCGACTATCGGAATCCAACCCGCAAAGGGCGAATCGAGCGCACCATAGCCGGCGTAGAGCCAAGGGAAACCGGTGAGGAGCCAACTCCTAAGCCACTCGAAAAGGACCCATAACGAGGCAAACTGAACCGCCCGCCATGCCGGATGACGGCTTGCGAGTCGCGCAAATACCATCCCCTGTGCGGTAAAAAGCAGAGCCAGACCGCCGCAGAATAAAGTCGTGAGCCCAACTGCCAGCCAGACAGCAGTATTGCCGTAGACGTGGATACTGACATAAACCCAAGAGACCCCGGCGCCAAAGAACCCGGCGCCATAGGCAAATCCTATGCGCCATGCGTGTGTGCGCATGCTGAGGTTGAGCGCGATGTAGAAGAGCCCTGCGCTCAGCGGGATAGCAGGCCAAAAATCAACAGGAGCGAGACCGAGCGGGAAAAGGATGCCGGCCAATAGCGCGACGCCCCAGTTGGGGAAACGATGTCGCATCAACCCGGGACGTCAGTGGCTTCGGTTGTCACACGCAAACGGGTGAGTCGGCGCTCGTCAGCGTGGATGACCTTGAACTCGAATTGATCAAGTCGAATTGACTGGTTACGGGTAGGCAGTTGTCCGAATGCGTTGATCACAAGGCCGCCAATCGTGTCGAACTCCTCGTCGCTGAAAGTGGTGCCAAAGAATTCGTTGAATTCGTCGATCGGTGTTAGGGCCTCGACCATGAATGAGCTATCGTTGACGGGGCGAATCAGCTGCCCCTCCTCGACATCGGTCTCGTCTTCAATTTCACCGACAATCTCCTCGAGCACATCCTCGATGGTAATCAAACCCGCGATACCACCGTACTCGTCGATCACTATCGCCATGTGGTTGCGGTTCTGCCTGAATTCGCGCAGTAACACATTGAGTCTCTTGCTCTCCGGGACGGCAATAACGGGACGCATCAATTCCGTAATGCTGGGGACGTCGCCGTCACTCTGAATCAGCGGCAGGAGGTCCTTGGCCAGCAAAATGCCGATGACGTCATCGATGCCGTCGCCGATCACCGGGTAGCGCGAGTGGCCAGCCTGCACAATTTTGGGCAGCGCTTCCTGAAGCGGTTGGTCAGAGTCAATCACAATCATCTGCGCGCGGGGAATCATGATATCCCGCACCTGCATGTCGGTCACCAGCAGCGCGCCCTCCATGATTTTGCGCGCGTCCTCATCGATGATCTCGTGCTCTTCTGCTAGTGAGAGCACACCCTCTAGGTCAGATTTGTTTTGGGGTTCGCCGCTGATGAAATGGGTCAGTCGGTCCAGCCAGGATCGCTCTTCAGAGTCTGGCTTACGGTCGTCGTTCACGTTGGTGAGCCCTCCGGGGGCTGTTCATGGTCATAGGGGTTGGGAAAGCCCAAGTGCCCGAGCAAATCGATCTCGAGTGCTTCCATCTGTGCGGCTTCCGCGGGGATTTGGTGGTCATGGCCCAGTAGATGAAGGACACCATGAATAACGAGGTGCGCCCAGTGAGCCTCCTCGGATTTCTGCTGTTGCGCGGCCTCAAGCTGCACCAGCGGTGCGCAGATCACCAGATCGCCCAGCAAGCCACAGCGCGTTTCTGCCGGCACATCGGCGGGGAAGGACAGTACGTTAGTAGGGCCTGCCTTGGCGCGGTAGGTTTGATTTAGATCCGCCGCCTCCTCATTGTCAGTAATGCGGACAGACAGTTCGGGAGTCGGCTCAGGCAGAGATGCGGTCTGTGTCAGGGTGTGTCTCACCCAGCCAAAAATAGCCTCGTCGGTGGGTGATGCGACTTCCGTCGCGCGGTCAACGGATAACAGGATATTCACGGAGGGCCCTCGCCACGGGGTGACCCGTTGCCCTGCTCAAAAGCGTCGTAGGCGCTCACTACTCTCTGCACCAACGGATGCCGGACCACATCCTTATTACCAAATTCGGTGAAGGTGATACCGGCCACCTCGTCCAGAACGGTCATGGCGTGAGTCAGGCCGCTCTGAGTGCCTTTGGGGAGATCAATCTGGCTGGTATCGCCAGTGACCACCGCCGTGGACCCGAATCCAATCCGGGTCAGGAACATTTTCATTTGTTCTCGGGTGGTGTTCTGCGCCTCGTCGAGAATGATGAACGCATGATTGAGCGTGCGGCCGCGCATAAAGGCTAGGGGTGCGACTTCAATGATGTGCCGTTCGATGTATTTGTTGACCGTCTCAAAACCCAGCATTTCATAGAGTGCGTCGTAGAGTGGCCGCAGATAGGGGTCAACTTTCTGAGACAGGTCGCCGGGCAGGAACCCGAGGCGCTCGCCCGCCTCAACGGCCGGGCGGACCAGCAGTATGCGTTTGACCTGCTCGTTGAGTAGCGCGCGCACGGCGCAAGCGACAGCCAGATAGGTTTTGCCGGTTCCGGCAGGGCCTACGCCAAAGTTGATATCGTGCGTGCTGATGGCCGATACATATTGACGCTGGTTTTGACCCCGCGGTCTTACCGAGAGTCGTTTGGTGCGAATGAGCCCTCCTGTATCGGTAGCCGCATCCGCAACCTGCGGGTCGCTGAGCAGCTCGAGGTCCGCTTCTTGCAGGCGGAGGTGAATACTCTCGGGACTCAGTTGCGCGCCTTTTTCGATATCCGTGTAGAGCGATGACAGCAGCGAGGCCGCGATCTGACAGCGCTCGTGCGCCCCCCGAAGTTCAAACTGATTGCTGCGGTTCTGGATCGTGATGTCCAGACGCTTTTCAATCTGCCGCAGGTGACTGTCCAACTGCCCGCAGAGAGCTGCCAGATTACGCGCGTCGTTCGGTTCGAGGGAGAGGGTGATATGTGAGGCCAGACCCGGGGGGGTGACCTCGGGCGCCGATTGCTCTGTGTCCAACGGTTTTCACGCCGCCTCTTTCACATTGGGAACCAAACGATACTCGCCTTGCCGGCTGAGTCAACTACCGTTTAGGGCATTAAACCGATGCCATATGACGGCCCAGAAGTGAGTTGGTATAGGCCGCCGTGATCTCGACCTCGGCAAACTGGCCAATCAGGGCGGTGTTTTGACAGGCGAAATTCACCACGCGGTTGTTTTCCGTGCGCCCCGAGAGCTGACCGGGGTCTTTTTTTGCGTAGCCGGTGACCAATATGCGCTGGGTCGTGCCCACCATCGACTCTGAGATCTGCTGCGCCTGCTGTGCAATGCGCGCCTGAAGAAT
>CALKHC010000141.1 GCA_938091425.1 uncultured Luminiphilus sp.
GACAGTAACCGCCTCGATCTATCTCCATGGTTGGCCTTATTGGAGAGCGCTGAACAGTCACCATCAGACACAGAGAGCGCTGATTTGAACGCGGAAAGCGCTTCCCCTCGTTTGATCCCGGAATTTCCGCTGACACACGAGATCCTCAGCGCTTTTCAGGCCGACACGACCGTCTCAATCCGAGAACTCAACGGCCTTGCTCGCCCCGTCGTTAACGTGCTCACCCGCATCGACCTCGGTAGAGAGGGGATCCGGGTGACCTCGGCGAGCGCCGAGAATCAACGCGGCGGGGTAGCTCATCTGTCCGGCACATTGATACCCAATGCCGCGGGTGTGCCGGAGCTCAGCCTGCTACTGGAGGGTAGCGACCTGACCCTAGGCATTCCCAAGGCGCCAGGCGAAGACATTGCGGCACTCCCCCCCTACGATATTCGGTTGAAGCTCGATGGAAAGGGTCAAACGACGCGCGAACTCGCGGCATCGCTGGACGGTTATATCAACATGACCATGAGCAAGGGCATTGTGCTCAACGCGGGTTTCGATCGCGTGACCAACAGTTTTACGCAGGAGCTTTCCAAAGCACTGGACCCCCTTCAGGAAGAAGAGGAAAGCACCCAAGTTAACTGCGCGGCTGCTTTCAGTGTGCTGAGTCAGGGCAAACTGCACGGCAAGCCCGCAGTAGTCGTCGACACCCCCAACGTTAAAGTGCTGGCGGATGCGACCGCGAATCTGGCTTCCGAAAAAATAAAAGTACAGTTCAAAACCGTGCCACAAAAAGGACTGGGCTTGAGCATGTCCAGCATCGTCAATCCCTATGTCGAGGTCACGGGTACGCTGGCTCAACCCCGGCTAACACTGAACCCTGAAAATACCGTGGTCGGCGGCAGCCTCGCGGTCATCACTGGCGGCATCTCGATCCTAGTGAGAAATGTGCTGGATCGCTTGAGCACAAGCGGTAATGTTTGTGCGGATCGGCTTCGCAAAGCCAATGAAGAAATGGCCCTGATGGACGGCTAAGGCTAGCTGGGCGAGTCTTCGATCAGCCGCAGATTAATTACCCCCTCCACACCCCTGATCTGACTCAGCAGGGACTCCTTCGGCACCTCGTCGAGATCAATAATGTTGTAGGCGATATCGCCGACGCTCTTGTTAAGCAGGTCGGCCACGTTTAATCCTTCATCACCAATCAGCGTCAGAATATGACTCAACATACCGGGCTCGTTACGGTTGGCAATCGTGATCCGGTAATCCGTAGTTCTCTCCAGCTCTATCGCAGGGAAGTTCACAGAGTTGCGAATATTGCCGTGCTCCAAAAAAGCCTTGAGTTGATTCGCAGCCATCATGGCGCAGTTCTCTTCCGCCTCGGCGGTGCTGGCTCCAATGTGCGGCATCAAAAGGGTGTCGTGGCGTCCGAGCAGCGAGGGATGCGGGAAGTCGGTGACGTAGCATCGAAGTTGTCCGCCATCCAAAGATGCCAAGACAGCGTCGATACGGACAATTTCCTCCCGCGCAAAATTGAGCAGGCAGCTACCCTTTCTAAAATGAGTCAGCATCTCATCATTGACCAGGCCTTGAGTGCTTTCCAAAACCGGGAGATGCAGGCTTATAAAATCGCTCCGACTAAAGAGTGACTGTACGTTTTCCATGCGTTGCACTTCACTTGGTAAGCGCCAGGCCGCCTCTACAGACAGTGCCGGGTCAAAGCCAACCACTTCCATACCCAGATCTAAGCCTAGCCTCGCGACGAGGCTTCCGATTGACCCAAGACCGACCACGCCCAACGTCTTGCCCGCAAGCTCCGCGCCGGCAAAGCGCTTTTTCTCCTGTTCCATGAGCGCATTCATATCCTGAGCAGACATTTCAGGATCCTGTGCCTGCGCAAAGGCGATGCCGCCAACAATATCTCGGGAAGCAAGTAGCATTGCTGCGGCAACCAATTCCTTTACCGCGTTGGCGTTAGCGCCTGGCGTGTTGAAAACGGGAATGCCTCGCTCGCTGCACTCCGCGAGCGGGATGTTGTTCACTCCGGCACCGGCACGGGCAATTGCCGTGACCGAATCAAATATCTCCGCTGCTTGCAGTTTATGGCTGCGGAGCAGCAGCGCGTCGGGGTGCTCGATATCCTGACCTACCTCGTAGCGCTCGCGCTCAAAGCGGTCCAGCCCCTTGGCAGAGATCGTGTTGTAGGTCTTGATGCGGTGCATAACAGAGGCTTGACCGATGAAAGGGGCCGCATTGTGCGTTATTGCGGGCGGCTTTGCGAGGCCGCACAACCAATTATGCGCCAAACCCGATCGATACCGAGTCGCGGCATTTCATGCAAGGACCAGTTGTCACTGTGCCGGCCATCGTTGACAAAAAATACCCGTGGCGTCAGAGCAGGGTCACCTCGTCCGCCAGCTGTTCATCAATGATCGCCCTCACGGTTTCCGCCAACTGCCGGAAGAAAACCCGAGCGGGCGATCGACGGCGCCAGACCAGCGCATGATCACGGTTCATATTGACGTCTTTGACATCGGTCACGCGAAGCGTGTCCGAGTCACCAATTTCACTCGCCACATAGAGTGATGGCAGGAAGGTGATGCCCATGCCCATAACCACCATCTGACGAAGGGTGTCGAGAGAGGTCCCCTCGTAGTCGCGATTGACGGTCGCGCCCAAGCGTTCGCACAGGGCGCTGACCTGCCGGTGATAAAGGTGCTGCTCGTCGATAGTGAGCACGGCCTCACCCACCAGATCTTTACCCGAGATTACGGCCTTCGATGCGAGTGGATGCTCGAGCGGCACCGCCAATTTCAGGGATTCCCGAAATAGCGGCACGATCTCGAGTTCGTCCCCTTGTAGTGGCAGCGTGGTCAACAGCACGTCGTGAACGGCAGATTTCAAGTCGTTACCGAGCTGATTGGGGACGCCCTCGCGCACATAGAGTCGAAGGTCTTCAAAGCGCTGATGCACCGACGGCAATACTCTGGGCAGCAGATATGGGCCAAGGGTTGGGGTCACACCCAGCCGATACGTGCTTTGCCCCGAAAGGCCCAACGCTTGGTCGGCGAAGCCCTTCATTTCCTCAGCAATGCGGCGTGCCCTGGGGAGTAACTCGCGGGCCGCGGGTGTCATCACCACGCCATTGCGTTGGCGCTCAAAAAGGGTGGTCGCAAGCGTTTCCTCCAGCGAGGCAATCTGCACTGTCAGCGTGGGCTGCTTCACACCCAACCGATCAGCAGCACGCCGGAAACTGCCCGCCTCGGCAATCGACTGAAAATATCGAATTTGTTTGAACGTGATTTGTTCTTGAATGGACATCTGGGAGCCTTTTCCTCTGATCCATATGGGACGCGGCTGCATCCGCTAGAAGTCACTCTGACTAGGTCACCAAAACGCTGCCAACCCGGTTGAAATGTCCCTTTTGAAAGCACAGGCCCAAGCGACAAGCGATAGATAAATACTATCACATTTCTCTATGATCTTTATTTTTACTATCACGTATAAAACGCATCCAGAGTCACTTCACCGCATTGAATGCAGGGGCAATCAGCATGATCAAAGACGACGTATTAGCCTTGTTTGAAGCATGGAACGCTGCATTGGCGTCGCTTGATCCGGACACCGTGACCGCCATGTACGCGGAGAATGCGGTCTTGCTGCCGACCGTCTCCAACCAAGTGAGGCATAACCACGCCGAGATCCGAGACTACTTCGTCAACTTCTTGCAGAAGTCACCTCAGGGCGTCATCAATGAATCTAACGTTCATATCTTGAGTGATTCTCACGCCACGAACTCAGGCGTGTATACCTTCACGTTTGGGGATGGCTCAACGGTATCGGCAAGATTCAGCTACTTATATGTTGCGACTGAAGCTGGCTGGAAGATTCTCCAACATCACAGTTCGGCCATGCCTGAAGGCTGAGGCAATCGATAGAGACCGGCATTCTTGCCTTGAGAACCACACCGCCTATTTTTGACTGCCAAACCATAAACGCACACTCCACATTCAAGACATCCAGGGACTGGGCTTAACATGACTCGCTTTTTTGACCTTTCACACCTCCGTGGCGACATCTTTGGCGGGCTGACCGCAGGCGTTGTCGCGCTGCCCCTAGCCCTCGCCTTCGGTGAGGCCTCTGGTGCCGGGCCCATTGCTGGAGTGTATGGTGCAATATTGGTCGGCTTCTTTGCCGCACTGTTTGGCGGAACTCCGTCGCAGATCTCCGGCCCGACTGGGCCGATGATTGTCGTCTTCGCCGGCGTCTTCGCATCCCTGAGCGGAGACCTGTCGCTGGTCTTTGCCACGGTCATTCTCGCGGGGGTCATACAAATCCTTTTTGGCGTGCTGGGCTTTGGCCAATACATCCGGCTGGTGCCCTACCCAGTGGTATCAGGCTTCATGAGCGGCATCGGCTGCATCATTATTGCACTGCAACTCGCTAGATTATTTGGGCACGAACCCGAGGGGGGCGGCACTATTCCTGCGCTGCTTGAGGTCCCCAATGCCATTACCAACCCCAACATGGAAGCGCTTGCGGTCGGCATTTTGACGCTGGGCATGGTGTTTTTATGGCCAGCTAGCTGGGGGCGTTACTTGCCCGGACCGCTGGCCGCTCTGATCGTCGGCACGACGGTGAGCTTGGGCTTGAGCAACGTCCCTGTCTTGGGAGCCATCCCCACTGGCTTGCCCGAATTCATCATGCCCTCGCTCTCCAACGACACAGTGCTCATTGTGTTTGAGGCAGCGCTGATCCTCGCAATCCTCGGCGCGATCGATAGCCTGCTGACCTCGCTGGTGGCTGACAACATGACTCGGACGCGTCACCACTCCAATCGCGAGCTGATCGGACAAGGCGTCGGCAACGTGGCGGCTGGTTTCTTTGGTGGGATACCTGGGGCCGGCGCCACCATGCGTACAGTGGTGAACATTCGCACCGGGGGCGTGACCAAGATTTCGGGCATGCTGCACAGCCTACTATTGCTGGCCGTGGTGTTGATCCTGGCGCCGTTGGCATCGAAAATCCCCCACGCCGTGCTGGCTGGTATTCTGGTCAAGGTTGGTTACGACATTATCGACCTGTCTTACCTGAGACGCGCCCACCGAGGGCCGCGTTTCGATCTGGCTCTCATGGTCATGGTGCTGAGCCTGACCGTTTTCGTTGACCTCATCACTGCCGTCGTGGCAGGCGTTGTGGTGGCTGCCGTAGCGTTCGTGAAACAGGTTGCCGACACGCAGCTCGCGGCGGCAGCGGGCGAGAACGATGATTCCAAGACAGGGCTATCCGACGCAGAGACCGCACTGCTCGAGGAGTGCGGTGACCGACTGACCTACTTCAATTTGAGTGGCCCACTCAGTTTTGGTGCCGCTGCAGATCTGGGGCACCACGTCCGTGAAAGAATCAGCCCCAAGCATCACACTTCGCTGGTGCTCGATTTTGGCCGCGTGCCGTTCACGGACGTGTCAGCGGTGCGTGCGGTGGAAACCATCGCTCAGGATGCTGCCCATGCGGGTAAACATCTGTATGTCTGCGGCATCAACGACGCCGTAGCCGCGAATTTTGAAGGGCTGGGAGTTAGCGAGCATCTGCCTAAAGAGATCCGCTTCGAGAATCGGTTAGAAGCGCTCACCGCGGCGCGGGACTGGATTTTTGAGAGCGAGGGCTCTTTGGAAGACCAGCAGCCCAACTCGCAAGCCGGAAAGCCAGCTGTCTCCTGATTCTGCCACTTCTGCCACTTCTGCCGCTGTCAGCTTGGCTGATACACTGAGCTCCTCCCACAGGAGGGGCCCTCCAGTGAAACTGATCCCCGCTGTCTTTGCCTTTACCCTCGTGTTCACTGTGGCGAGCCACAGCGCTGCACCCCATTCAGAGGATACGATAACCTCCGAAGTGATCTCGGCGATCGCGCATCACGCACTTATCGTCGATGTTCGCACGCCGGAAGAGTTCGACGCCGGTCACTACCCCGGCGCCATCAATATCCCTCACGAGAAAATTCTGGACGGCGTGAGCCAGCTTGGCGTCGGTAAGGAGGCTTCAGTCATTCTCTACTGTCGTAGCGGCAACCGATCGGGTCAGGCCGAGCAGGCGCTCCAAAACAATGGGTTTGCGCAAGCTAAAAATGCCGGCGGACTGGAAGCGCTGCTAAGTGCAACAGGCGAGCGGGCCATTGTGTCGACCCCCGCTGCACCGCAATAGCCCCGACCCTATTTCTTCGCAGCAAATTTGCTCAGCACAGAGCGTCAGTCAGCGGGTTTTGCCAGGCTGGCGAACTGCCCCAGCGCCTCGTCTGACAGTCGGTCAACGCCCTGACTATATTGCGCAGCGCAGGCACTGTAGAACTGCGCATTAAGACGATTGGCGTCACTGCAGTCCCGAGTGGCGACGATCTTACCGGGCACACCGGCAATCACCGAGTTGGGCGGAAACTCCTTGTTCTCGGTGATAATCGTATGTCCCGCCACAATCGAGTTTTCGCCTATTTTTGCGCCATCCATGATGGTGGCATTGATCCCAATCAAACATCGGTCGCCAATATCGCAGCCGTGCAAAGTAGCGTGGTGGGTAATTGAACAGTCCTCCCCGATGATCGTGGGCGAGGCAATCCCCACATGAATCATGACGAAGTCTTGAATGTTAGTGCGCGCGCCAATACGGATTTCAAAGGTCTCGGCTCGGGTGACAACATTGGGCCAGATGGAAGCACCGGGACCCACGTAGACCTTGCCGTATAACCATGCACTCTCATGTATATAGGCGGGGTCGTCGAGGGTGACATGCTCACCAATGTGTCCCATGCTGTGAACTCCTGTGTGGTCTGGGAAGCGCGTATCTTGTCACGTTGCGCCTTGAATCGCTAAGACTAACCGACACACATGACTGGAATGTTGTCCATGCAAGACACCGACCACCGCGCCGTCAAAATGGGTTTGGGAGCCGTGATGTTATGGAGCACGGTCGCCACTGCCTTCAGCCTGAGCCTTAAATATCTCACTCCCCTGCAGCTGGTCACCCTGGCCACAGTCGTCAGCTGGTGTTTTTTTACTATCCGGCTGGGTTCATCCGAGCGACGGAGCGCCCTGCTGACGACGTCTCCAAAAGCAGCTGCCACAGGCTTCCTCGTTGGTTGGCTGAATCCGGGACTCTATTATCTCGTGCTCTTCGCTGCATATGACCGGCTACCCGCACAAGAAGCCATGGCCATTAATTACTCTTGGGGGATCACACTGGCGCTCCTCGCCGCGCCACTGTTGCGCCAACGTTTGAGCTCCGGTGCGCTACTCGCAGCCTGCATCAGTTACAGCGGCATCGTGGTGATCGCCACCCGAGGTGCGCCCTTGTCTCTGGATTTCGCCCAACCGCTGGGGGTGGGGCTTGCCCTCCTCAGCACCCTGCTCTGGAGTCTTTACTGGGTGATCAATACCCGGCTGTCTTTGGACCCAGAGGTCAACCTATTTCTCAATTTCTCAGGCGCCCTTCCGCTTTTGCTCGGCCTGCTCTGGTTGAGCGATACGCCCTTTCCCGACGCCTGGCAAGGCTGGGCCGGGGGACTCTATGTGGGTCTCTTTGAGATGGGTCTCGCGTTTGTGCTCTGGATGAGCGCGATGAAAGCGACCACCTCCACGCTGCGAATATCCAGCCTGATCTTTTTATCGCCCCCGCTGTCGCTCGCGCTGATTTGGGTCATCGCGGGCGAGCCTGTCAAACCCTATACCTTGCTCGGTCTAGCCCTCATTCTCGCCGGACTGTGGTTTCAGCGCCGCGCCGAGTCCTGAACCCTCTATCGGTTCCCGGTGAAGTAGGACTCGGTCTCCAGGAGCCAATGCACCCACTGCATCATGATCTAACTGAAGTGTTGCCGTGCCGTGCTCAGCGTCGGCCGACATCACCATTGCCGTGACTGACTGAGTTCCCTTATTGATGGCATCGTTCCGCGCTTCAAACAGGACGTGGGTTTCACCTTGCTCTGTGACGGTGCCTTGCTCCAGGACAATAAGCTGCCGTGTCAGTTGCGCCAGCTCATTGGCGGCATGGGAAACATAGACCAGCGGGATGCCCTCGGCAGGTAACCAATCGGACAGACGCGCGATCAGTTGCTGCCGATGATCCGCATCATTTGCCGATAGCGGTTCGTCGAGCAAAAGCAATCGCGGTCGCGTCAGCAGTGCGCGGGCGAGCGCTACACGCTGTCGCTCACCACCCGAGAGAATATCGACCGACTCGGCTAGCAAATGACTGATATTTAGTGCCTTAGTCAGCGTTTCGTAGTCCAACTTGGCGTCTACGAGCGGGGCACGCTGCATGGCAAAGGCGAGGTTACTTCCCACCGTTTGCCCCGGTAACAGTCGACTGTCCTGAAAGACCACACCTAGACCGCGTCGATGGGTTGGCACCAGATCAAAGTGGTCGCCGTCATGCCAGACCTCGCCACAAAACTCGACGCGTCCCGAAAATTCTGGCTCCAGCCCGGCGATAACCCTCAACAAGGTTGTCTTGCCAGCGCCAGTCATCCCCAAGATGCCCAAAGGCATGCTCAGATCAAGATCAATATCTAGATCGAGCGTAAACCGGGCGCGCCTCAGGCAGCCTTTCATGATCAGATGATTGCTCATCCGCGAACCACCTCAAAACGGTGACCGGCGAAGCGGTACACCAGCCATAGAGACAGAAACGAGAAGCACAGCAGGCCTAGCGCGAGCATATGGGCGGCTTCATAGTTCAGGGTCTCAACGTGTTCGTAGATGGCAATTGACAGGACGCGGGTCTCACCCGGGATATTGCCTCCCATCATCAGCACGACACCGAATTCGCCCACCGTATGCGCAAAAGTCAGTACACATCCAGTGAGGTAACCCCGTTTGGCCATAGGCAGGACCACATTCAGCCATCGATCTCGGGGGGACGCACCCAGTGTCGCTGCCGCCTCAAGCACTGGCTCAGGCACAGCGCGAAACGCTGCTTGAAGGGGTTGCACCATAAATGGCAGGGAATAAATGATGGAGGCGATCACTAATCCTGAGAACGAGAATGTTAGGGAATCACCGGTCAGCTCTACCCATAAACCCCCGACGACCGACTCGGGATTCAACATGATGAGCAAGTAAAAACCCAGTACCGTGGGCGGCAGTACCAGCGGCATGGCTACCACGGCCTCGATCAGCGAGCGGAACGGAGAGCTAGATCGCGCCAACCACCAGGCCAGAGGAGAGGCTATCGGTACCAATAACAGCGTAGTGGTAGCGGCTAGGAGGGCCGTCAGGCCGACCGCCTGAAGATCGCCCGGCATCAGTTTTGCCCAACCGACAAGCGATAGCCGTCGCGACGAATGAGCTCGCGAATAGGCGGAGCTTGCAGTTGTTGCACCCAATGCTGAGCCGCCTCATTCATCTTTGCACGGGTCAGAAGCACCATTACCTGATCGACCGGAGCCTGCTCTGCAAACCAGAGCACATCCTCATCGGCCGCCACCACCGTGCCATTGCGCATGCCTGCAATCAGGGACGATCTGGCGACAAAACCTGCTCTCGCCTGCCCTTGCGCGACCAAACCGGCAACCAGATTGACATTGTCGACGCGCACGACACCGGCAAGCCAACGGGCGTCGAGGTCCGCGCTCTGTAGCATCTCCCATGCGGCCTCCCCGTAAGGTGCAAACGCCGGATTGGCAATACAAACCGACCGCGGCTCGAGCGTGGCAAGGGCATCAAGTGCTGGGGTGCCAGACCTATCTGGCCACCACAGGCCCAGCTCGCCCACGGCATATATCTGCTGAGAACCGGCCGACGCCAGTCCTCGATCCACCAGCTGCTGGGGCCGCCGGCGGTCGGCTGCCATGAACACATCGAAAGGCGCCCCGTTAATAATTTGACTCGCCAGCTTGCCAGTGGAACCCACAATTACCTCGTAGCGGTGCGGTGATTCGGCCTCCAGTTGCGCCGCAATTGCCACGGCGGTATCGCGAAAATTAGCGGCGACCGCTATGCGTGCCTCGGCCGCCACCGCGCTGCCACCACCCCACAGCAGGGTGGCGAGAATGAGCCAGCGAAGAAGCGCGAAAGCGGGTGAACAGCTCACCGCATATGGCAACCCGACAATGCTCATCTCAAGCGACACCCAATTCGTCGAGCCGCTGCATTAGATACTGCTTGGCGGTGTAACGTGGCGAAAGCACAACATCGGGTCGAGGATGCAGAAACAGCGGCAGCGACATCCGACTGACAGCAGCGTGTTCCATGCCGGGAGTGGCCACGCGGTGTGAGGTTGAAGGTAGGTACCCACAGGTAGCCTCCTGCAACATATCGCCAATATTGACGATTAGCTGGCCGGGGGAATGCGGCACGGAAATCCACTCACCACTGCGCAGCTTCAACTCGAGCCCCGGCCCGTCCGCGGCAGGTAGCAATGTAAGCAAGTTGATGTCCTCGTGAGGGGCTGCCCGCAACACTGACCGCCCAACGGGAACCGGCGGATAATGCAGTACCCGCAGCATCGACTGTTCACTACCCTGGATCATATCTCGCAGCGGCTCTGTTAGCTCGGCGGTGACTGCCTCGGGCAAACTTCTAGCAATGCAGCTCAGTAACTCCGCCCCCAGCTCGACCGCCGCATCAAAATGGCTTGCTAGATCCTCCTGCAGAGTCTCTGGGCAACGACCCCAAGGGTAGAATTGAAAATATTCTTTGAAGTCGCGCTCCACAAAGCCCTTGGCGTGTTCCGCTTCTTGTAGCGAGAAGTAGCCATCCTGTTTCACGGGGTCCATCCTAAAAGTGTTTGCTTTGCCGCTGGAAAAGAAGGCCAGCCACTCACCATAGATTCTGGCAATGCGCTCGTCATCGAGTGGGTGGTCTACAACCGCAGCAAAACCATATTGGTGCAGTGATGCTATGAACTCCGTGTCAAATCCGGGAGCGGTGTAAGCGATTTGAGGAAGTATCACCGGCGCCGACATCGCCACTCGCTCAAGCCGCGCCTAGCGTCAGGAAAAAACCGGCAAGCGCGGCGCTCATCAAGTTGGACAGACTCGCAGCGATCAAGGCTCGAAAACCGTAACGGGAAATGTCGTCACGGCGCCCGGGTGCTACCGCACCCAGCCCACCCAGCAAGATCGCAATGGAGGAGAGATTGGCGAAGCCACAGAGCGAGAAAATCACAATCGTCTGAGAATGCGGCGACAGCTCGCTCGCCACCTCACTAAAGGTGACGTAGGCAACAAACTCATTGAGGATGAACTTCTGTCCGATCAAACTCCCTGCGAGCTGCGCCTCATCCCATGGAATACCCAGCGCCCAAGCCAACGGTTGCAAGAGTCCACCCAACACCCGCTCGAGCGTCAGCTCCTCGATACCGATCCAGACCCCGCCCGCTTCAAGCATGCCATTCACCATGGCGATCAGCGCGATAAACGCTAACAGCATCGCACCAATCGCGCCGACCATCTGCAGTCCATTCATGGCGCCGGTTGCCGCAGCATCGATGAAATTGATGTATTGCTCGCTGGCCAACTGCTCACCCTCCTCGGGTTCGGCTGGCGTATCGGTCTCGGGCTCCATAAGCTTGGCCATCAATAGACCGCCCGGTGCCGCCATAAAACTGGCCGCAAGCAGGTACTCCAATGGCACCCCCAGCGCGACGTATCCGGCCATGACCGAACCGGCGATGGAGGCCATACCGCCGACCATCACGGCAAAGAGCTCCGAGCGCGTCATGCCCGGGATGTAGGGGCGAGCGACCAGCGGTGCCTCTGCCTGACCAACAAAAACGTTGGCGGCGGCCGAGAGGGATTCTGTGTGACTGGTGTGGAGGATAGCGCGCAGACCACCACCCATGATGCGAATCAGCCACTGCATGATGCGCGCATGGTAGAGCACGGCGATCAGCGAACTGAAGAAGATCACCACAGGCAGCACACTGAAAGCAAAAATAAAGCCGAGAGAGTCACTCGGCCCGACTAGGCCACCGAACATAAATTCCATGCCTGCCCGACTGTAAGACAACAGTACGGAAACGTAGTCGGATGCGGCGCCGAGAGCGGCGATTCCCCAGTCAGTAAAAAGCGCAACAAAGCCAATTGTGACTTGGAGAGCGAACGCCAGTGAGACTGTTCTCAGGCGAATGGCAGACCGATTAGAAGACAGCCCTACTGCAACGGACAGGAGGAGAATGACGCCCAACAGGCTGATCATGAGTGTGACCCCAGCTGAAAGCGCTACTGTAACGCGCCGACCCGTTTCTGGACACCGGGCGGCCGACATCACCCATGGTGAAAATGGTTTGCATCACGGCGCAACCGAGCAGAGCAAACAGCGGTCTGCACGCCTGCTGCCGTGACCAATTAGCAGTCTCAGTGGACCGAGACGCTGACGAGCAACACACCTTCATGCGTTAGGCGAGCCGCTCGATCGAATAAATCATTACCGAGGAGACACATATTGGAAGAAATAATAGATACAATTTATTAAAAATTTGCTCAATGGTCCGAATCATCTCAATTGCTCCTTACAAAAGGCGCTTTTGGCCCCGTTTTCGAAGCGCAATCATAGCGATTTCGGGCGGATGCGCGGACTTTAAAACCGCTTAACTGCTTGTTTTTTTCATTTTAGAGATGTAAAAATTGATTATCATTCTTATAGGTTATGTATATAGGGCGCCTGGCTGCATAGCGACGCTCGTAATCCCTATTTTGCAAGCGAGAGCAGCTCACTCGAATTCGCGCTCAACGCCCGCCAGGCTTGCATAAATGACAGCACCGAAGACCGATACGCCGGCGGCAGTCAGGAACACGGCGTCCCAGCCGCCGGACAGGTCCTGAATCCATCCCGACACGAATACCGAGGCACTCGATGAGACGGCTGCGAGTGTATTGGTGACGCCCATCAACAGCCCAGACTGGTTGGGAGCGATATCCAGATGGTTAGTGGCGAATCCACCAATCGAGAACGCTGTCAGAGCGTTGCTGAGCGTAATCACGGTGACACTGAGTATGAGTGAGTCGGTCAGAGTGATGGCCATCATAGCCCCAGTAATTCCCACGAAAGCCAGGCTTTGCATGATGCGCCTGACTTTCAATCGATCGTGCCCTTTGGCAACCAGCCGATCGAACATTCGCCCCGCCAGGGGCGCCATGAACAAAGACACAATAGTTGGCGCCAGCGCCAAAAATCCGGCCAGCTGCAAATCGGCACCCAGCTCTCGGTTAACGAAAGTCGGAAACCACGACAGCACCAGATACAAAGACCAATTGATACAGATGTGCGCGACGGCGACGGCCCATATGGCTCTGGAGCGCAACATGCCACCGACGGTCAGTCGCGGGTAGCGAGTCTCCGGTGCAGAATCAGACCGTGGCGACCCAGCAGCCGGCTGGGTTACGACTGACCCCGCCTCCCATTTAGGTGGCTCGGCAGGCCGTGACCGGGCCAGAGGCGCCCATACAGCAAACCAAAGAATGCCGAGCACGCCATAGAGATAGAAAGCCCCCTGCCAAGACCAAACACTGATTAGCCAAGGTGTGCAGATCAATGCGATAACGGCACCACCCGAGATACCGGAATTCATCAGCCCGACGGCGGACGCGCGACGGTCCGGGTGCACCCAGCGCGAATAGAGAGAATAAATCGACGGCCAGGTGACTGCCTCGGCCACGCCCATCAGAAAACGACACGCCAACAGCACCGTAATACCAAGCGCGGCAGAAGCCGGCGTGAGCAAAGTGAACAATGACCAGAACAGCACCCCCAGCCCCAGAACCCATTTGCCACCAAAGCGGTCGGACAAATACCCCGCAGGGATCTGCAGAGTCACGTAGCCGAGAAAAAAGGCGGACATCACCGCCCCCTGCACCGTAGGTGACCAACCATTGTCTTCCGCCATTGGAATAATGGCGATGGAGATTGCGATCCGGTCGATCATGCAGATGTAAACAGCAAGGACGGTCATGAATACCAGCCAACGTGAGCCGGAAGGGGAAACCGTACTGGATCCAACGTTCAACATTGCGATTCACCATCATGACAAGTCGGCGCGATACTTTAGGGCAAGCGGCTCTTCACGACACGCTTTTGTTGCGCCGACCCGTGTCGAGCACCTGACAAGCGCGTCGCACCGTGCGCGCACCAAACAGGCGGTTCGTGCTGATCTGAAGCACCGGCCAGTACTACCTATACCGCCATGAGCTCACGCACAAAAAAGGCGCCCGGGGGCGCCTTTTAGAACCCATTAAGGGTCAGAAACGATAACTAAACCCGACACGGATCTCCCACAGAGACGCATCGCCAATGCGCGACTCCGCTCGGCCGTCGTCAATATCATCCTGCGTCACGCCGTAGGGGAAGTTGGCCTTGTACATCACGCCCCAATCATCGTTGAGTAGATTAGTCAGGTTATCGATGACCACGTAGGCGCTACCGCGGTGTGAATCCGCAAAGCCGGGAAACTCCTGACTGATGCGCATATCGACCTTACGCCACCAGCTACCGTTATTGTCATTCCGGGTACCCGGCTCTTCAAGTACGTGCTCAAGAAAGTCGAGGTAAGGCGTGAAGCCATATGCCAATACCGTACCCTCAAAACCGCCAATGGTGGTGCTGTAGGGAACGCCCGAGCTCGCCTGGCCGTAGATCGAGAAGCGCGTGCGGTACTCACCGAACCAGTTAGCCGTGTAATTGAACACGCCGGTAAATCGATGCTCAATATTGTAGTTGGAAGTCGACAGTACCTCTTCCTCAGGATCGTAGAAGGCGCGGTTAACGTAGTTAGAGAATGCGACCGATGAGGTCATTGGGTTCACATCTTTGGCATCCGTCCACGCGTAGCCCATGCGGATATCCCAGCCATTGTCGAAGGTTTTAAACAGACTAAAGGCAAGCGATTCCGACTCATTGCCCTTCGAGCTGTTGGTCAGCACAAAGGTGGGGAGGCGCGCCGAGTCATAGACGGGGTAGCCCAGATCGTTATATTCACCCGTGAATTCCAGATCGCCGTGCTTATAAATGGCCGTGTCGTCTCCGCGGGTAATCAGCGCATCGGCCGTTAATACATAGCCGTCACCAAACTCCCAGGTCATGCCCAATGAGTACTTCCACTCGGTTGGCGCCTCAAAGTCAGGGTCCAGATAGACGATCTCGAAGTTGCTGCCGTCACCGGCTGCAACCTGCTCTGCTTGCTGAGAGGGCACGCCCCAGCCAGGACCGCACGTTGGCGCGGTTGATTCGCAGTTCACCCACTCCTGCGCGAACAGATCCACACCGCGAATTTGGGTTTGCACGGCAGTCGTGTTGGTATTTGAATACACGTTGGAATACCAGACGTTCGGGTTGCCGCCTGAGAACAGGCCAATGCCGCCTCTCACCGTGATGGTATCGCTGGCATCCCAGGTAAAGCCAAAGCGCGGCAAAATCAGATCTAGGTTGTCCAACGTCGCATTGTTCGCAAAGCCATAATCATCGACGAAATCCGGATTGAGGTTGGGCTGATCACTCGACTCGTACCAGTCGTAGCGCAGACCAATGGTCAGCTCCAACCGGTCGGTAATCTGCCATTCGTCCTGAATGTACGCCGAATTCACGGCATAGCCCCAGTCCACGGCCGCGTCCCGCTCGTCGTTGGAGATGGCGTTGCCGTAGTAGATCCGCGCGGCCTGACCCGCTGCAAAATTCTCGATGCCGTCAAAACGAATTTCGGTATCAACGTGCTGATAGAACAAGTTGTACATCTGGAGATCTTCGCGCTCAAAACCACCGGTGATCGTGTGGTTACCCAGAGTGTAGGTACCCCTTATTACAAGCTGCTCAGTTTCGGTATCCAGCGCGTTAGCCTGCCGGCTGTCATCCTGACCGAGGTACACATCCACCTCGTCGAGCTCTATTCTGAATTCGGCAAAATCCTTGCCGGCCACTGCCTGTTGGAGAAAATCCACATCGCTAAAGGAGTAGCGAATTTCAGTCGAAAAGCGATCGTTCCAATCGGCGTACCAGTTGAGGTTGTAGGTGGTGAGCTCGGCACCGCGCTTGTAGAAATGCTTATCAAACTCAAACTCGTCCAAGTCACCATCTGAAGGGGTGAAGTTGAAGGAGTCGTTGTACATGTACGTCGCTGACAATCGGTGCCCATCGTTGATGTACCAGTCAGCTTTCAGCAGATATTTTTCATCTTCGAAATCGAGCGCTTCAGACACGCTGCGCCCGGGCTCAAAGCCGTAAACTTCTCTGGAAATGCGAGCAATTTCATCCAACTCGGCCTGCGTGACCGGCACCTCGTTTACCGCCCCAGAGCCAATTGCGCCGCGCTCGTTGAGGTCTGCACCGTCGTACTTTTCATAAGCCGCATAAAAAAACAGCTTGTCGGGAATGATCGCGCCACCGAACTCGACACCCCAGCGGGTTTCGTCGTAGTCCTGCGACTCGATGCTATCACCCTCGAGCTTGTCACCCCGTAGCGAGTCACTGCCGTAGTCAAAGAACACTGAGCCAAAAAATTCGTTGCTGCCGGTCTTGGTCACCGCGTTGATGTTGCAGGCGGAGAAGCCACCGTAGACTACGTCCATCGGCGCCAGCTCAACGGCGACGCTGGATATGGCGTCGTAAGGAAAAGGCATCCGCTGAGTAGGGTAGCCATTGCTGTTGAGGCCAAAGCCATCGTTCAGACGCACACCATCTACCGTCAGGCTGTTGTAGCGGGGGTTGGCGCCGTTACATTGCACGGCATCCACGTCGCCACGCGACTGATCCACATAAAGGCGTGGATCCTGCTGGATAATATCGTTGATGTTTCGGTTGACCGATGGTGAGTCCTGCAGCATGGCCAGATCAAATACCGCGTTGGGCCCCACAGCAGTATCCACCGCGACCCGGGTGCCCATCACGATCACCTCCTCCTCGGCGTCCAAGCGATAGTTGATCACCTCGGACTGACCCACCGCCAAGGAGAGACCCGCGGTAGAGGCTTTCTGCCAACCGTTGGCGTCGACCACGATGTCGTAGGCCACACCGGCCGGCAGCCCGCGCACCGAGTAGAACCCGCCCGCGTCCGTGGTGACACTTTTACTCACGCCGGTGGCATTACTGGTCACGATCACCGTGGCGCCAGCGAGCGCCTCACCACTACTGGTGCTGACCGCACCGCGAACCGTCGCTGAGGTTTCCTGCGCGTAAACGCCGGGAACGGCTGTCGCCAAGCCCACCAAAGTGGCACCGGCAACGGCCTTCGAGAGCACGCGGCCCGCGAAAAAGGATGCAAGAGGATGTTTCATAACGAGTCTCCTAGGAAAAAGAAGCAAATGAGCAGATCGGCGAAGCGCGCCAACACCCTGCTCACATTCGTATTGTGAGGTCGACCTGTGACAGCTCGGTGACAACCGCCAATATAGGAAAATTTTTCTGGTCTGTCAGGCCAATTCGGCGAGCAGGTCCTTGTTGTAGGCCTGTAGGCCTGCCGTATCGCCCGAACGCACCACCTTGGGCCAATCCGGGTTGGCGATCAGGGCACGCCCGACCGCTACCAGATCAAAATCGCCGCGGTCCATCATCTCCAGCAAACGATCAATCGAGGCGGGCTCACTGGTTGCGCCGTCGCCTTCGCTGGGCTGGGACACAAAGTCCTGATCGAGGCTGACGCTGCCCACGGTAATCGTCGGCATCCCTGTGAGCTTCTTCACCCACCCCGCCAAATTCATGTCAGAGTCATCGAACTCCGACTCCCAGAACCGTCGCTGACTGCAATGAAAGGCATCGACGCCGGCATCGATGAGTGGCTGCAAAAAGGCTTCCAGCAGCTGCGGTGTGGGTGCAAGACGGGCGGCAAAATCTTGCTGCTTCCATTGAGACCAGCGCAGAATGATTGGGAAATCCGGTCCCACCTCTGAGCGACAAGCCTCGATCACCTCCACGGCAAAGCGACTTCGCGCTGCCATTGAGCCACCGTAGCCATCGGTGCGCTGGTTGGTGCCTTCCCAGAAAAACTGGTCGATCAGATAACCGTGAGCGCCGTGAATTTCCACGGCGTCAAAACCCAGCCGCTGTGCGTCCCGGGCTCCCTCCGCAAACGCCCGCACCACATCATCAATATCCTGCTGGGTCATCACATGGCGGGTCACCTTGCCGGGCACATTCATGCCCGATGGGGTGTAGCCGTCGACATCGCCCTCGGGCATCACGCCGCGCTTGCGCATGCCTCCGCAGTGCCAAAGCTGCGGTGCAATTTTGCCGCCCTCAGCGTGCACGGCATCAACGACCGCTTTCCAGCCTGCCAGACGCTCTTCACCATAAAAATACGGCACGTCCGGATAGCCATTGGCGGCAATGTGATTCGGGCAGGTGCCTTCAGTGATGAT
>CALKHC010000142.1 GCA_938091425.1 uncultured Luminiphilus sp.
GCTCCACCCGCTGCTCGGCAAAATCGATGAGGTACACCCCACCGTGACTTTGTCCTTTCTCGGACCCTCTCACCACTGATGTCGCAACCAGCTTGGGTAAGCGGGGGGTCATGCTTGAGATGCCGGTAACTCAGGGAAAACCGGCTCCAGAATCTCTCTCAAGCCATCAAGATGCTCGCCGTAACGCCTCCAAGTCTGCACGGAACCCGAATAAATCGGTTGGCGTACCTGCTCGGAACTCGCCGTCCTCACCGCGCGCTCGGTTTCGTGGAAGTTCACACAGCTTTCCTCAAAAGGCAGACCGCAAAAATCGAGAATCCTGTGAACCTGCGTGTCGAGGTCAGCGACAACCTCTTCGTACTGCACGTGAAGCACCGCTCCCGGTAACACAGCGTTCCAGTGGTCCATGAGTTCACAGTACTCAAGATAGAACTCGCCCAGTTCAAACAGGTCGTAGGTAAAGGTCTGCCCTTTGGCAAAGTGCTGCTTGAAACAGCCAAAACAGCTGTCCATAGGGTGCCTGCGGGCATCAATGATTTTGGCATTGGGCAGAATCGCCTTGATGAACCCCACGTAGGCAAAGTTGTTCGGCATCTTGTCAGTGAAAAAAGGCGCGGCGGCGCGATGACGCCGCGTTTGCTCAAGGTATTGCTCACCCAGCCCTTTGACTGCGTCTTCGCTCAGGTCAGGCATACAACGCGGAAACGCCTGGCCTGATCGGGGCTGTGTCAGCCCCTGAGCTATCATGGAAATGTCAGGTAATTCGCTGGTGCCATCGACCAGCGAGTGGCTGGCCAAGATCTGCTCGAGCAATGTCGAGCCGGATCGCGGCAATCCGACAATAAAGATGGGATCGGCGCTTTGGCATCCAGACTCGGCACCTCGGCCAGCGAAATAATCGGCGCTGAACACCTCGCGCATCCTTTCATGAGCCACACCCGTTTGCACCGGGTCGTAGGCAATCGTGTCACGATGCAGCTGGTTGGCGAGGGCGTAATGCTCGAACGCGCGATCGTAGTGCTTCTGATCTTCAAAGGCTTTACCCAGCGAAAAAGCAAAATGAACGCGGCACTCGACGGGCAGCGATTCATTGGCGAGGCGCTGGCTCATCGCCTCGACATCCTGTTCTGTGAAACGGAACGTCTTGAGATTAGCAAGGCTGTAGTAAGTTTCGCCAAAGTTGGGTCGCAACTCGATGGCGCGGCGGTAGGCGGCAATACCACCCTCCTGATCGCCCACCGTCTTCAGCACATGACCCAGTCCAATGTGCGCGCCTGGTAGTTCAGGATCAATACTAACGGCTTTCTCGTAGGACTCGACGGCCTCTGCGGGTCTGGCAGCCATCGCTAGCGCCGCCCCGTGGTAATAGTGTGTCAGCGCGTTCTCGGGCTCGAGCGTCAGCGCTTTATCGAGGATCGCGACCGCCTCCTCATATTCGTGGCACTCTTTGAGCACGGTGCCCAGATCGTGCCAAGCAGCGATGAATCGTGGCTGCTTGTCCACGATTCGCTCCAGAATTTCGCGCGCGTCCTCATAGCAGTTGGCCATCATCGCCAATCTTGCCAGCAGCAATGCCGCATTAACATCGTGAGGGTTTTCACGGACCAGCTCCTGAGCCAACTTTTCCGACTCTCTGAACTGTCCTTTGACAAAAAGTCGCGTGGCTTCATCCAGCTTGGCCTGCGTCGGCGAGAGTGAGGCAGCTTCAGTGCGCAGTCGCTGCGCCTCATCAGATCGCCCTAATCGCTGGTAAGCGGCGCTCAGTTTGCTCTTTAATGGGGCATGAGGTGGACGGAGTTCCTGAGCGCGCTCGAGATGCGGGAGCGCCTCCTCTACGCGGTCCAGGTTCAGTAACAGGGTGCCCAAATCCTCACGGGCCTTGGCGTGCCCGGGAGCTGCCTTCACAGCGCGGCTCAGTAAATCCACCGCTTCCTCATACGCGCCTCGGGTGGCGAGGATAGAGCCCAGCAGAGAGACAAAATTGATATCTCCCGGGTCTCGCTCCAGCATGTCGCGGCATAGGGACTCCGCTTCCTGCCGTGCCCCCCCTTTCAGAAGCGATACGGCGCGCTCAAAGACGGCTCTTGGGCTTTTTTCATTCATCCATTTAGTCTCGAACAACAGGCATACGGCTCACAAAACGCGAGAGAAAGTGTGCCAGATTCTCTCAGACCCCACACTAACAGCCGTTGCGTTGTGCGCAAACGGGTGCGAGAGTAGATAAAACCCGCGCGCTGCGGGTACACGCATCACTGGAGTTTTCTGTGACCGATTCTGCTGCCGCCATCCCGAGCGAGGCCAATCCGTTTGACGCCAAAGGGCCATTCCTACTCAGTCTATTTATGACACTGGTGGGTTATAGCGTTCTGGTGGCATTACCAGCCATTAACGGCGCCTGGGTGGATCAGCTTGGCTTCACCGAGGTTGAAGTCAACCGCGTGGCCTCCTCTGACCTTTTGGGACTTTTCGTCGGCGCGGTAACGACCAGCGTCCTAATTCGATCCTGGAGTCGGCAAGCTCTCACCTATCTCGGCATCGCGCTGGCCATTATTGCTAACGGGCTGTGCACACAGTACATCGATTACGAAACAACCCTGATTTTGCGCTTCGTCGCGGGGCTAGGCGCTGGTTTTTACACTGCAGTGGCGGTTGCAGGTTTGGGCGCGCACTCCAAGCCGAGAGAGGCATTCAACTGGATGCTATTGGCCTTCGCCATCTCACAGTTCCTAGAGTTACAGTTGATACCGCATCTGTCGATGAACGGTATCTATCTTTTCTTCATTGCCACCTACGTTGTCACCCTCCCCTTCGTGCGACTGATCCCTAGTAGTAGCCCACCCACTGCCGCTCGAGATGCCCCAGCGGCGGCGCAACGTCCGACGCTACTGGCATGGGTAGGTATCGGAGCAATCGTCATCGCATACATCAATATCGGCGCCTACTGGTCCAATATTGAGCTCGCGGCAGAGGCGGCCGGGCTGGATGGCTACTGGGCCGCCCAAGTCATCGCCTGGTGTGTCCTGTTGTCCTTTGGCGGCTGCTTCACCGCAATGTGGGTGCTGAAGAAATTTGATTACGACCGACCGCTGCTGTTCACATTTGTCCTTATGGTCCTGGCTGTGGGGCTATTGGCTTTCAGTTTCACCGCAGCGGTGTTCGTCTTCAGCGTAGCCATGTTCAACTTTCTCTGGATCTTTATTGATGTCTATCAGATGGGCGGCGTGTCGGTAGCCGATCGCTCCGGCAGCGCCGCTGCTTTCATCCCTGGCGCTCAGGGACTGGGACAAACGGTAGGCCCCTTTGCAGCCTCTCTCATGCTCGAGCGGGGCTGGGGTTTTGATGGCGTCTTTATCCTGTGCGCACTCGCCTCAGCAGCCGCGCTACTGATCTACACGCTGATTTACTTTACATACCGTCGCCAGCCCGCCTTCTAGCGCCATGGAGCCGGACACACCCATCATGACCGGTTACATCCACACGCCTTTCTTTCGGTGTCTCGGTTACGCCGCGTGTGCACTCTTGATTGGGTGCGGACAGTCATCTGAGCCCGATGGTGGGCACAAGACACCCGATGCGCAACCCTCCGTCGTCGTCCACTGTGGGCATCTCATCGACGGTTTGTCCGACAAGGCGCTGTCGAACCAGTCGATCCATATTCGGGGTGATCGCATTATTGGCATCGAGGCCCAAGGTACTGTACCCCCCCTCACGAGTCAGGCGGTCGTCCACGACCTGACTGAATTCACCTGCCTGCCGGGCCTGATCAATACCCACGTCCACTTTGACGGTAATCCTGAGGATTCGGTGGATTACAGTATTTACGCTCGGCGCACTCCCGATGAAACCCTGCAACTGATTCTGGATAACGCGAGAACAACGCTATTAACGGGCTTTACCACCGTGCGTCATGTGGGCGCCTGGTTCCCTGACGCAGTGTATCGGGCGCGCGAACTGATCGAGAGCGGTCAGGCACCCGGCCCGCGTATTCAGACAGCAGGCCCCTACTTGACGATTCCGGGAGGCGGCGGTGATCTCACCTTCCCGGAGATTCCCGCTGAGGACATTCCAGCCGAGTCTCAACAAGGCATTGCGAGCACGCCCGAAGAATTTGCGGCGCGCGCCGAAGCCGCCATCGGCGCAGGCGCAGATTTTTTGAAAGTGATCGCGTCGGGGGCCGTTTTTTCGGTGGGCACAGCCCCGGGAGCGCCGGAGATGACTCGAGCTGACATAGAGGCCGTGGTCACTGTCGCCAAGCAGCATGGTAAGAAGGTCACGGCCCACGTGCACAGTGATCAGTCGGGTCAGGACGCGATACTTGCCGGCGTGGATTCGCTGGAGCACGCCTCTCTTTTAGAGGAGCGCACCATTGACCTTGCTGCCGCCCGCGGGGTGGCGTTTTCGATGGATGTCTATAACGGGACTTACACCGACACCATCGGTCGGGAACAGGGCTACCCAGAGGTCTTCCTGCAACGCAATACCGATACCACCGAAGCGCAGCGAGTCGTATTCGAGAAGGCGTATGAGAAAGGCGTGACGCTACTTTACGGCACGGACGCGGCGGTGCTGCCGCATGATATGGGTGGCTGGCAATTCGCAACCATGATTGAGCGGGGCATGCGCCCAATGGATGCGATACGGTCAGCCACCTCGGTCGCTGCCAAACACATGGGGTTATCAGCCGATGTCGGCGCCGTCGCGCCAGGCAGAGTGGCTGATCTGGTCGCCGTGCGCGGCAATCCCCTCGAGGATGCCGAAATTTTGCGCGACGTTGCGGTGGTGATGCAAGCCGGAGTCATCGTCAAGGCACCTGCTGCAGAGTGAGCGCAAGTTGAACCGCGAGCGCGACTTCGCCATGATTTACACGACACTGATTCAGTAACGGGCAGATCTAGTGGACATTGGCATACCCATCAAAGATCTCGGTGAATATGACATCGAGCCGCTGAAGGCCAAGATTATGGATCTGCCAGAAGAGGCCTGGTGGGGCAATCAATTCCGACAGCTGGAGTACGAGGTTCACCAACACACCCAATCCGTCGTCATGGTTTTCACGAGTGGAGAGGGCTGGCCCAATATTGAGGTTTCAAAGGACGAGGGCTGGGATTTGCTTGCTGATGAGGCGGTGCCTCTGATGCATCAGATTCTTGAGGATCATTACCCCCCTGGCGGGACCATTATCCGCGCGATGGCCGCCCGACTCGAGGCAGGCGGTATTATCAAACCCCATACTGATAAACACCCGTCTTTTCACTACGGACACCGCATCCATATTCCTATTTATACCAACCCTCGAGTGCGCTTCATGATCGACGGCCGGCCACAAAAAATGCCCATTGGTCGCGTCTATGAGATCAACAACCAAAAACAGCACAGCGTGATGAACAAGGGTAGTGAGGGGCGCATCAACTTTATCTTCGATTACATTCCACCAACGAAGATTCAGCGCTAAAAACCCGTAGCGTTGCGAATACAGGCGGTTTCAGTGAATGTGCTGCGGGAAAGCGCGACGCAGGAAATCACGCGCTACCGCTCTGGCACGGCGCTTACTAAGCTCTCGCGGTGTCACCAATAACCCGAGGTGCAGGCCATCGATCAGCGCCGAATAACCCGTTGCCAGCTCCCGAGCGTCAACGCCACGGTAATTCCCTTCGCGAATAATCTGAATGAAC
>CALKHC010000143.1 GCA_938091425.1 uncultured Luminiphilus sp.
CCCACTCAGTGTGCGGCACGAGATTGCGAGGCCACTGATGAAGCCTGACGAGGCGCTCGCACTGTCTGCACAGGACCTTAACGATTGGCTTAACCGATACGCTGTCGGCAAGGCTGTGGAGGTGCCGTTACTGGCAGGTTATTGCGCATGGGTCGACGTGCAAGCGGTGAAAGCAGTTGGGGCAGTTGATGATCTTGAACTCGCAGAAGCGGCGCGCAGGCGAGGGCACTCCATAGTTTTGTCGGACGAGGCCTTCGTCGACGATTCTGCTTGCGACGAGGCTGTCAGTATCAAGCAAGCACTGCCGGAATCACTCGCGGCGTCATTACTGGAGAGACATCCCTATACTGCACTGCGTCATCCACTCAGTGAGCTGAACCAGCAAGGCAAGGCGCCCCCCAAACTGCTCGCGCGTGGCCCCGGGGCGATCCTCCACATCAGCCATAGCTGGGGAGGTGGTTTGGGTCGGTGGATCAGCGATTTCTGCGCCGCGGATGAGGAGCATGTGCATTTGGTGCTCAAGTCAGTCGGCACGCGAAAAGCCGGAGCCCAAGCGTTGTCTTTGCACCTGGGCGCCGCTCCGGTGCCACTCAAGCAATGGAGTCTGACTACACCGATCCAGTCGACCAGCCTGGGCAGTTATGAGTACCGTGAGATTTTGCGTGAGATTCAGGCGTCATTCAGCGTCGAGGGCGTTGTGATTTCAACCCTGATTGGCCACTCACTAGATGTCTACGACCTGCCCATACCGATCGTTCAGGTGCTCCACGATTATTACCCCTGGTGTCCGCCGCTTTACGCCACCTGGGAGCATCCCTGCTCGTCCTGTGACAGTGCCCGGCTGCAGCAATGCCTGCCGCAAAATCCTGCCCATCAGTTCTTCGGCGACGAAAAGCCGGACTGGTACTTGGCGCTCCGGGAGCGCTTCATCGATAAGGTGACCGGGCGCGGCATTCCCGTTGTGGCGCCCTCGGAATCGGTGAGATCGCGTTGGCAGCAGTTGGCCCCAGGATTGACCGACTACCCCGTGACGGTGATCGGCCATGGCCTTCCCGTATGGGAGCTCGAAGCCTTCGCTGATCACCGGTGGGAGGCTCGCGATACGGCGCAGCTGCATCTGATTGTGCTGGGCGTGCTGTCTGATCATAAGGGCGGCAAGACCCTAAAGCGACTCATGCCAGAGCTACTGAAACATTATCGTGTCACTCTGTTGGGTACCGGTGAGGATGCGCCTCGCTTTGGCAAACATCCCAATCTCACGGTCGTAAAGTGGTACCAGCTGCCAGACTTACCTGAAAAGCTGCAGACCTTGCAGCCTGCTGTGGGGCTCTTATTGTCGACGGTGCCAGAAACTTTCAGCTACACCTTGAGCGAGCTGTTTGCTGCGGGGATCCCTCCTGTGGCGACGCGACTTGGCGCCTTTGCGGATCGTATTGCAGAGGGAGAAACAGGCTGGTTGGTCGAGACTTCAGGAGAGGACCTTCTGGACAGGCTCTCGCAGATCGACGCTGATCGCGAATTACTGAAGACGGTCAGAGAGCGGCTCTTGAGTGAAGCACAACGCTCGACCTCTAACATGACTGCTGACTATCTTAGCTTGCTGCCCAAAGCGTCACCACTGGACGCAACGCGTCCTCTCTGCCGCTCCGTGGTGGCAGACTCAGGGGTGAGCCTGGATCAAGGAGACCCCACACAAAAGGCACTGTTTGTCAGGCCAGGCGCCGCTTACCGGCTCGCACTCTTTCAATTTTTCCTTTACTCCTACAATAAATGCCACGAGTCACCACAGCTGTCTCGTTTTACTCGCACCGTTTTAGGTTGGGTATTACGTGTCGGTATGCGGCTGAGCCGGCCCGGGTGAACGGTGCCGCGGCGCGGCAGGCAGGTTTATGACGGGCGCAGGCAATGCGCGATCGTACCAACGCCAAGTACTCCGGCTAATTACCGGCCGTAGTTCAGTGTGCGGGTGATCTCCGAGTGGGATCGCGCTTTTAGCTCGGCTGCAAACTCGGTCTCAAACACCGCATTGATCTCCGCTGCATACTGCTTTGAGTGCCCCTCGTTCACTCGAACCAGACTTCTTTCCGGCAGCTTCTCAAGCTCAAGGAGTTGCGCAAATGCGGCCTCCAGCTGTTCGTAGCGCGCCAGATAAACGTCACTTGTTTCGGTCGGCGCCCGCAGCAGACCCGCGCCCACGTCAACCATGTCGGGCAGGGCGATGCCAAATTCGGGAGAGAACTGTGTGCGGAACCACCAATGCGGCTGCAAAAAGCGCGATAGGATGAAGAGAAACGCCTCGAAGTCTTCAGTATCAGTGAAGGGGATCAGCTGATCGAGCTCGCGGCGCTTCGCCGGCACCAGTGCATCAATACCACCGTCTACCGAGTCGATGGCGCCCCGAATGCGCTCGAGCAGCAGCGTAAGACCCTCGCTCACGATGTGCTCGGTGCTCATGGACTCCACGCCGCGGTCGCGCAAGGAGAGACTGAGGGCGGGGATGTGCCCTTCTATTTCCTGAATTAATGACGAGCGGAACCAGTCAAAGGGTTCGCGCGCGACAGTCAGGACAATGCAGCGGTCGCCCTCGGCGGGGTTTTTTCGATGATACAAGCGGTAGGCTTTAAGGTTTTCCGCCAGCTGACCCAGTGAGTGCTTGAAGAAGTAGTCGTTGGTATCCGGATTGCAGAGCCGAGTGACAGTCGCCCGAAAAGCGTCCTCACCAAAGAAATGGCACTGGTGTGCACTCACACCACGCATTTTGTTGAAGGTTGTCACCAGAGAAGTGCTTGCCACTTTGCCGTACTGGTAGACAATAACGTTCAGAGTCACTCGGAACCATCCGGGCAGCGAAACTGCCATTATTGTAACTGAGGATGCCCTCGCGGATAGGATGGGGTTCTGGCTTGATGCGCACGATGTCGCATTTGTGCTGGATGACACGGCTCAGGAGGGCCAATGCAGGCGCAACAAACCAGTCTTTTGCTCGGAAAGATGCTGAACCGTCGCATGCTGATTTGTGTGATGACGGGGCTTGCGTCGGGCATGCCCCTATACCTCTTGATTCAGCTGGTGCCGGCCTGGCTCCGCGCCGCAGAGGTGTCACTGGCCGAGATCGGTCTGTTTGCGCTGGTTGGATTGCCTTACACCTGGAAGTTTCTCTGGGCGCCGCTCATGGACCGAATTTGGCTACCGCTGGGGCGTCGCCGGGGCTGGATGCTCGCTGCTCAAATAGGATTGGTGTTCACTATCGGCGCGTTGGGCTACGTCGACCCGCTTAATCAGACTGCATTGGTAGCGGTTTTCGCCTCAGTCATTGCCTTTCTCAGTGCCACGCAGGATGTGGCGATCGATGCTTATCGCCGGGAAATTCTGCCCGATGAGGAGTTGGGTCTCGGTAATGCCATCCATGTGCAGGCCTATCGCATCGCGAGTCTGGTGCCCGGATCGCTGTCCTTGATTCTGGCCGACATACTGCCCTGGGTCTGGGTGTTCTGGGTTACCGCAGCCTTCATGGGGGTAGGTATCCTACTGTCACTCAGCGTGACTGAACCAGAGCGCATCGGACCCCAGCCCCGCACGTTGCGCGAAACTCTGGTCACGCCGTTCAGTGAGTATTTTCAGCGAGTCGGCTGGCGACCTGCGGCCATAGCGTTATTTTTCATGGTTGCCTACAAGCTGGGCGACAATATGGCGACAGCCTTGGCGACGCCGTTTTATCTGGATCTGGGTATTTCGATGACCGAGATCGGGTTGGTCGCCAAACACGCGGCGTTGTGGCCAGCGATCGTCGGCGGCTTGCTGGGCGGCGTGTTCATGCTGCGCCTCGGCATCAACCGCGCGCTGTGGATTTTCGGGTTGGTGCAGATGATCAGCATTTTGGGTTTCGCCTGGCTGGCCAGCGTCGGCAATGCCCTGTGGCTACTCGCGGTGGTGATTGCCTTTGAGTATCTGGGAGTCGGGCTTGGCACAGCCGCCTTCACCGCGTTCATTGCTAGAGAATCTAGCCGGGCGTTTGCTGCGACCCAGTTCGCCCTCTTTACCGCGTTGGCGGCATTGCCGCGCTCACTAGCGAACGCTGTCACCGGGTTCGTCGTAGAGGAAACCGGTTGGGTGGTCTTCTTCCTTCTGTGCACGCTGTTGGCGATCCCGGGCATGGTCACCCTGATCTGGGTCGCGCCCTGGCATGCTGAGGCCGCGCCGGTGTGGCAGGGGTCAGCACCGGGAGAAGAATGAGGTGTCGAATGTGATGAAGTGGCTGCTGTTTCTCTACCCGTGGCTGGAACTGTGGAGCCTTATTGAACTGGGTGCACAGACCAGTGCCACGACCGCAATGCTTTGGGTGTTGGGCGCTGGAGTACTCGGGATCGTGCTGTTCCGCCTTGCGGGCCGACAGACACTCGAGCATTTGCAGCAAGCCCAGCGGGTGGGGGCGCTGAGTCAGCAGTTGCTAATGGGCAACGTCGCGCGCCTCGTGGCGGGAGCTCTGCTCATCGTTCCCGGCCTGATTTCTGATGCGTTGGCTATGGCGGTATTGATCGCCCCATTAAGGGTCCTGCTGACCAAACTGCTGACCCGGGGTTCTGCAAACACCCACTACAGTCATTATCAGGGTCAGGGTCAACGATCTGAATTTTACTCTGGGCCAAGGAACAACCACTTTGAGGACGACGGAGCCACTCTCGAAGGTGAGTTTGAATCCGTGCCCCCTGAGCCTCAGCGGTCAGATCGGGAGAGTGCTGCCCCGCTGGAACACAACCCATCTGATCGGGATTGAGCGCTCCACCAGGCGCGTCTGCTCGCTTTTTTCCTTGAAAAACGACCAGTTTTAACCCCACTCTCCCTTTTTTTAGCACTCTCCCTTGCAGAGTGCTAAAAAATCCCTTGAAATGCGTCTCCCTGCCCCCATTAAGGGGGTAAGCCCAAAAGGGCGAGCTAGCGAAATCGATAATGTTGGAGAGTTAAACCCATGAATATTCGTCCGTTGTACGACCGCGTGGTCGTTCGTCGAAAGGAAGAAGAGGAAACCTCAGCTGGAGGTATCGTCCTGCCAGGCTCTGCCAAAGAGAAGCCTAATCAGGGTGAGGTAGTGGCTGTTGGCGATGGCAAGGTGCTGGATAACGGCGAGCAACGCGCGTTGTCTGTGAAAGTCGGTGACACGGTTGTTTTTGGCCAATACGCCGGTAGCAACACCATCGAGGTGGACGGCGAAGAGCTGATCCTGATGAGCGAAAGTGAAATTTTTGCGGTCGTTGAGTAAGCGCTCCGCACTGACTTGAGAGAAAGGAATAGAAGAAATGGCAGCTAAAGACGTATTTTTTGGCGACAAGGCCCGCGCTGGCATGCTCGAGGGTGTCAACATCCTTGCAGATGCCGTGAAGGCTACGCTAGGCCCCAAAGGCCGAAATGTGATTCTGGAGAAGTCTTTCGGTGCACCGACCGTGACCAAAGACGGTGTCTCCGTCGCGAAAGAGATCGAGCTCAAGGATCGGTTCGAGAACATGGGCGCGCAGATGGTGAAGGAGGTCGCTTCACAAGCGTCTGATGCGGCGGGTGACGGTACCACTACCGCTACCGTGCTGGCACAGTCCAGTGTGAATGAGGGCTTAAAGGCCGTCGCCGCAGGCATGAACCCGATGGATCTGAAGCGCGGCATCGATAAAGCCGTGATTGCTGCGGTAGAGGCGGTCTCAGGCATGAGCACATCGTGTGAAGACAGCAAAGCCATCGCACAGGTGGGCACCATCTCTGCAAACAGCGATGCCTCCGTAGGGGAAATTATCGCTGAGGCGATGGACAAGGTGGGTAAAGAGGGTGTGATCACCGTTGAGGAAGGCTCAGGTCTTGAGAACGAACTCGACGTGGTTGAGGGAATGCAGTTTGATCGCGGCTACCTCTCGCCTTACTTCATCAACAATCAGGACAATATGTCTGCCGAGGTTGAGGACCCCTTCATCCTGTTGGTCGACAAAAAGATCTCCAACATCCGCGAACTCCTGCCTGTGCTGGAGCAGGTAGCCAAGGCCTCGCGCCCGCTGGTTATCGTGGCTGAGGACGTCGAAGGTGAAGCGCTAGCGACTTTGGTCGTGAACAACATGCGCGGCATTGTGAAAGTGGCGGCCTGTAAGGCGCCCGGCTTCGGCGATCGACGCAAGGCCATGTTGCAAGACATCGCGATTCTCACGGGCGGTACTGTGATCTCCGAGGAAGTGGGTCTGGACCTTGAGAGTGCAGCACTGGAGCATCTTGGTAATGCCAAGCGCATCACTCTGGACAAGGACAACACCACTATCGTTGACGGAGCTGGTGACGCCGAGGCGATTAAAGGCCGTGTCAGTGAGATCCGTGTGCAGATCGAAAACACCTCTTCTGACTACGATCGCGAGAAGCTCCAGGAGCGCGTGGCCAAGTTGGCGGGTGGTGTTGCCGTCATCAAAGTCGGTGCGGCGACCGAGATTGAGATGAAAGAAAAGAAGGCTCGAGTTGAAGACGCACTGCACGCCACGCGTGCCGCGGTCGAAGAGGGCGTTGTCGCGGGCGGCGGTGTGGCGCTGGTTCGAGCGATCAGCCAGATCACCGGGCTTGAGGGTGACAATGAGGATCAGAACATTGGTATCGCGGCTGCGTTGCGTGCTATGGAAGGTCCCCTGCGTCAGATCGTTGCCAATGCCGGTGACGAGGCCTCTGTGGTGCTCGACAAAGTTCGTCAGGGCGAGGGTAACTTTGGTTACAACGCTGCGACAGGTGAGTACGGCGACATGATTGAGATGGGTATTCTCGACCCTGCCAAGGTGACACGTACTGCACTTCAGGCAGCGGGTTCTGTTGCGGGCCTGATGATCACTACTGAGGTGATGATTGCTGAGTCGCCCAAGGACGACGCGCCAGCGCCTGCAATGCCTGACATGGGCGGCATGGGCGGCATGATGTAAGCTCACCTCGCGGTGACACTGAAAGCCCGGCCGTCGCCGGGCTTTTTTTTGCCCGACGGAATAAGTTTTTTCCTGACGGAATGTGGAGTAAGCGCGCAGTGCAGTTTGATTCACTGACATTCATTGCGTTTTTTCTGGCCATTGTTGGGCTTTATTGGCGCGTCTCCAGTTGGGTGTGGCGCAAAAATCTCCTGTTGGTCGCCAGTTACCTGTTCTATGCCAGCTGGAACCCGTATTTCCTCCCACTGCTGATCGTGACGAGCTTTCTCGACTGGCGTCTGGCGTTATTGATGGCGCGAGCGCCGTCGGGACGCTCACGCAGGCTTTGGCTGGCGGCTATCTTCGGGGTCAATCTCTCGGTGCTGGCTTACTTTAAGTACGCGAATTTCTTGATTGATAACACCAACGCGGTGATGGCGATGGCCGGTCTGCCCCAGTGGGGCTTTCAGTCTTCTATCGCGCTACCTATTGGTATCTCTTTTTATACCTTTCACTCGCTCTCTTATTGCATCGATGTGTATCGGGGCACTGTGCAGCCCACGCGATCGTGGCGGGACTACCTTTTGTATGTAGCGTTCTTTCCGCAGCTGGTGGCTGGCCCCATCGTGCGGTGGACCATCATGGGCGATCAAATTGAAACACCGCGTCCCTTCAGGGCTGACTGTTTGGGCTTGGGTGTGGCGCTAATGGTGGTCGGCTTATTTCAGAAAATTGTGTTAGCAGACGGTATCTTTGCGCCAGTTGCCGACGCGCATTTTGGGCAAGCGTCGTTAGAATCGGGGCTGATCGCTTGGGTGGCTGCGCTGGCCTTCACGGGCCAAATATTCTGCGACTTTGCGGGCTATACGACCTGTGCCATTGGGGCTGCTCTGGCTCTTGGCTTTCAATTGCCCGTGAATTTTCAGGCTCCTTATGCAGCGCGCGGCTTTTCTGACTTCTGGCAGCGATGGCATATCTCTCTGTCGAGTTGGTTGCGAGACTACCTGTACATTCCTTTGGGTGGGAACCGGGGTCACCGCATCGCGACGGCGCGCAACCTCGTGCTGACCATGTTCTTGGGAGGGTTGTGGCATGGCGCTGCCTGGACATTCGTGGTCTGGGGGCTCCTGCATGGCGTTTTTCTGGTCGCCGAGCGACTGATCACGTACCTCGCAGATATGTCGCGACTAAACGTCCCGCGATTGCGAAGCACTCTGGGGTGGTTGACAACGTTCATCGCAGTCGTCACCGCATGGGTTTTCTTCCGGGCCGAAGATCTTTCGGATGCGATAACTATGGTAGTGGCCATGTACAGCGCGGTGTCTTTGTCTGAGGCGAGTCTCGCAATGCTCTCTTATGAGGATGGGGTTGCCGCTCTGGTACTGGGCTTCGTGGTTGTACAGCAGGTGACGACCCGGAATCGGCCATTAACTCAGATGCTCGGGGCGCTACCTTGGCCGGTGCTCGGTCTTGCGCTGGGCTGCATGTTATTACTGATCTCTCTGTCATCAGGACAGAACAATGCGTTCATCTACTTCCAATTCTGACATGACGCGCTGGCTGGGCATTGGGCTTGTGGCGCTCGCCATCTGGGCGGTCGGCGCCACAGTCTATGAGCGGCAACTGAGGAACGTGGGTCATCGGCCGAGTGTCATTGATACGCCCCAATTATGGGCGCAAGAGCGCAGCAGGATTTACGGCGACCAAACCATGGTATTTATCGGTGCCTCCAGAACGCTCTACGGTATTGATCTCGCGACGGTCAAGGTTGTTATGCCCCACACTCGGCCCCTTATGTTGGCAATGGATGGTCGCTATCCGTTGGCGACGCTCAAAGCACTTGCAGGTGACCCAGAATTCAACGGTACGCTCGTGGTGGATTTAGACGCACAGGGGCTGAGTTCCCATCACTGGGATGATCAGGCCATATACAACCGCTACTTTGAAGACGAATGGACACTTAGCTGGTCACTACACCGGTGGCTGTTGAGCCTGTTTCAGCGTTACTGGACGTTGCTGAATCCGCGCTTAGGATGGTTGCCAATGTCGAAGTCTTGGCTACGGATGGCGCCGCCGCCGTTTGTGGCCCATGACGCGATCTCGACGCGAAGGGAGGGTTACCTCGACTTTGATCGTGTCGACGAAGCCGGATTAGCTCAGATGTTCAGGGCAGATCTAGCGAGCGAGCTGCAAAAACATCCGCCTCCGCCAGCTGATGACTGGCTGAAGACCCTGTCTCCAGTATCGGACTGGGTGCGCCGTATTGAAGCACGGGGCGGCAAGGTGATTTTCTTCGTCCCGCCCGTGTCCGGGTATCAGGCGGCGCTGATTGAGGCAGCTTATCCTCGACCTTTTTACTGGCAGCGGTTTATCGACCATTACCAATTACACGGCTGGCATTATCTCGACGATGATGAGCTGTTAGATGTGATTCTGCTCCCCGACGACAGTCATGTGGATGGCAGCCAGAAAGACGCCTACACGCGTCGACTCTTGAGTAATCTGCAGCGCGAGGGTCTGTTATAGACTGCAGCCACGAACCGTCCGGCGGATAGGGTTGCTGCGTGAGCCGCTCGGGCGGTGAGTTCCCTTGCACTCGAAATCGTCAGTATCACCCCTAGAAGTATAGGATACAGCCGGTCGGCAGGCGGCGCATCTAATCACCGCTCAAGCGTGGGCTGATATATACTCTAGCCGTAGGCGAGGCGTTTGCGCCGTCATTACAAAAACCGGGAGATGCACGCATGTCTTATATTGAGTTTTTCTTTCGCTATTTCCATGTGCTGGCCGGCATAGTCTGGATCGGCATGCTGTACTACTTCAACTTTGTTCAGACCGAGTATTTCAAAGAGGCCGAGGCGAGCGCCAAGTCTGACGCCATGGCCAAGCTGGCACCCCGCGCACTGTGGTGGTTCCGCTGGGGTGCCATGCTCACCTTCCTGACAGGTGCTTACCTCTTTCATAAGGTGGGCGCATTTGGCATGGCGATGCCAGCTATCTGGGTTGGCGCATTGGCAGGCACCTTTATGTTTCTCAATGTGTGGCTGGTCATTTGGCCGAATCAGAAAATCGTGCTGGGCATGAAAGAAGGTGATGGCCCCGCCGCTGCCGCGAAGGCTGGTTTGGCGAGCCGCACCAACACCCTATTCTCTGGCCCGATGTTGCTGGGCATGCTGGGTTCCAAGCATATCGCGGCGATTTCCACTCAGGTGGGTGGTTCTGTTACGGACACCGGTTTGTTCACGGCGATGGGTATCATTGTGGTGCTCGAGATCAACGCACTGTTTGGCGGCATGGGCCCCATGAAGTCGGTGATGGGCGTTGTCCATTGCTCGCTGGCGCTCATGTTGGCCATTCTCGGTATTCTGCTTGTTCTCTGATCACGCAGCACAAGATGAGAAGCGGCCAGTTGGCCGCTTTTTTTATGGGTGGGCGAGGTGCTATCCGGGCGAGAACACGGCCCTGTCGGCCTTGATAGCCCTGATCTTATGATGTTGGCGAAGACCGTTACAATCCTCACAATGTCGCGTCTCATTCTCGTCTTTTGCATCATTGGCGTTATCGGTGCCACCCCTTTAACGGCATCCGCACGCACTTTGGTGCTGGTATCGATTGACGGCTTCCGATGGGATTATCTCGACTGGCCCCAAGCGCAAAACATGCGAGCCATTGCGGCTCAGGGTTCGCGGGTGATAAAGCTGCGCACCGTGTATCCCTCCAAGACGTTTCCTGGGCATCTGTCGATTGCCACAGGACTGCATCCCACCCAGCACGGCGTGATCGACAATTACTTTTGTCGTAGTGATCGTTCTGACTGCTACAGCATGGGCAAGGGCCGCAAGGATCCCAGCTGGTTGGCGGGTGTCCCGCTATGGACATTGGTAGAGCAGCAGGGTGGCCGCGCCTCCACCTTTTTCTGGCCCGAATCCGATGCCCCCTTCGCCAATAGGTTGCCTACTGACTATCGCGCCTATGACGGTCGAGTGCCCCACCGTGAGCGCGTGCAACAGGTTATCGATTGGCTGGCGCTACCGGAAGAAAAGCGCCCCGCCTTGGTCACCCTTTACTTTTCTGCGGTTGACTCAGCCAGCCATACCTATGGGCCCTCAGGGCCCCAGACATTCTCCGCCATCACTGAGGTGGATCGTCAGATTGCGGCGTTATGGCAGGCCATCGAATCGATCAACGCTCAACAGGAAGCCAAAATCAACCTGATGCTGGTCTCAGACCACGGCATGTCAGAGGTGGATCCAGATCTGTTCATCGATACCGCTACCTTACCGCGGCCAAAAGGCTTTAAGCGTGTTAACGGCAGTACACGGGTGACGTATTACCAGCGTGACCCTGATGCGGATATCGATGCCTTGGCCGTCGCGTTGGATAAGCAGAGTGATGGCCGCTGGCGGCGGCTGTCTCCTCTAGATCTCGCCGAACGTCACTTTGAAGATCACCCGGGGGTAGGCGACATTATCATCGAGACGGCGCCACCCCGTGTCTTCCGTCGGGGAGGTGGTCAAGATGCAGACCTTCGTGGCATGCATGGTTATCCGGCGACTGTGGAGGACATGGCTGCTTTTCTGGTGGCTGTGGGGCCTGACTTTCAGGAGGGTAGGGTCATCCCTGAAGCCCACCAGTTAGATGTCTACCCCGTGGCGGCGACACTCCTGAATCTGAGGGTGCCCGACAACATTGCCCGTGATGGTGGCCCTTTGCGAGCGATCCTTCGCGGGCCATAGCGATTCGCGGCGACAATGCTGCTGATGCGGCTATGCGAGTCGGCGGGTTTTATCCCCGCCATAGTTGCGCCCCAACATTTGCCTCCAACAACAGCGCGGTCATATCCCCACACCGGTGAGCGGGAATAATCCAACCTGTCGTCGCTAAGTCGGTGCAGAGAGATATAATTCCGACATCCGGCAACGAGTGGCAACTATGTCGCGCGACGATCTCAACGATATTCCTTCCTTCGCAGCCAATCGCGAGGAGGCCGTGTCCTCTGCGCCACGAGGTGCGATTCCGCCACGTGCACAGCGCGGTGAGGCGGCAATGGGCCTGACAGCGAGGCTGCTGCTGACTATTGCGTTGGCAGTGGCAGGCATTGCCTGCGGTTGGGCTTGGCAGTTACAAACCCTGTTGGATGCGTCGCAGACCCAGCAAAAAGCAACCCAAGCCCGCGTATCGGATCTTGAAGCGCTACTGTCAGACACTGACGAAACAGTGAACAAATCGGCCGCGGCGATGAGCGCTCAGCTTCGCTTGCTCGACACCGAAGTGCGCAAACTCTGGGATGCCCGGAAGACCAGCAATTCCAAGATCACCAAACTTGGAAAAACGGTGGTGACGCAGGAAAAGCAAATCACGGGGCTCAATAACAAAACCACCACGCAGGCTGAGCAATTGACCGCGATGCAGTCTGAGTTGGCTGCCTTGACACAGGTGGCAGGCGATTTAGAGCGACTGGCAGCCAGCGCCCAGCGCGCGCAAACCGACGTGGAGCGTCTGGCAGATGGGCTCAATAAGTCCAACCTCGAGCGCGCAGCGCTGCGCAAGCAGGTGGAGAGCAATGCCGAGTGGATCGAATCGATCAACGCATTCCGGCGGCAGGTTAATGCCAATATCGCTAAGCTTGAGGCCGATGTGGCGGCGATAAATATGCCGGGCATGCAATAGAAATGGCTATCGGGGGCACACCATCGCGATGACCGTGATCAAACAGCAGGACCTTATCGACAGCATTGCCGACGCGCTGCAGTTCATCTCTTATTATCACCCTCTTGATTTTGTGCAAGCCGTCCACCGCGCCTGGGAGATGGAACGTAACCCCGCCGCCAAGGACGCAATGGCGCAGATTCTCATCAACTCACGAATGTGCGCGATGGGACATCGACCCATCTGCCAGGATACGGGCATTGTCACCGTGTTTATTGAGATCGGGATGTCGGTGCAATGGGAGGCCGAAAAGTCTCTTGAGGATATGATTAACGAGGGTGTGCGCCTCGCCTACACTCACCCGGACAATACCCTGCGTGCTTCCATTCTTGAGGACCCCGCCGGGCGTCGCCAGAACACCAAAGACAACACGCCGGCTGTAATTCATACCCGACTGGTACCCGGTAATTCGGTCAGCGTGCATGTGGCGGCGAAGGGTGGTGGCTCCGAGAATAAATCGAAGCTGGCGATGCTGAATCCCTCGGACAGCATCGTTGATTGGGTGGCCAAGGTCTTGCCGACCATGGGAGCAGGCTGGTGCCCCCCCGGCATTCTCGGGATTGGGATTGGTGGCACTGCTGAAAAGGCGATGGTGCTGGCCAAGGAGTCCCTCATGGCCCCCGTGGATATTCATGAGGTCCGAGCCCGTGGACCGCAGAACCGCATTGAGGAGCTGCGCCTTGAGATCATGGATGCGGCGAACCGCACTGGCATTGGCGCGCAGGGCCTGGGCGGGCTGACCACGGTATTAGACGTCAAGATCAAGGACTACCCGACCCACGCGGCTTCGCTGCCAGTAGGGATGATCCCCAACTGCGCGGCTACGCGTCACGCTCACTTCACCCTGACCGGTGAAGGACCCGCGTTGCAGACGCCGCCCGATGTAGATCAGTGGCCGGATATCAGCTGGGAGCCGGGCGAGTCAGTACGTCGCGTCAATCTCGACACCGTGACCCGCGAGGAGATTCACGCATGGCGGCCGGGCGAGACGCTGCTTCTTTCGGGCACCATGCTCACTGGGCGTGATGCGGCGCACAAGCGCATGACTCAGATGCTTGAGCAGGGCGAGTCTCTCCCGGTCGATTTGGCGGGCAAATTTATCTACTACGTGGGCCCCGTTGACCCAGTGAGAGATGAAGCGGTGGGCCCGGCGGGTCCGACGACGGCGACGCGAATGGACAAATTCACCGACTACATTCTGCAGGAAACCGGGCTCGCCGGTATGATCGGCAAGGCGGAACGCGGCCCCGTGGCCATAGAGGCCATCAAAAAGCACGGTGCGGTCTACCTCGTGGCGGTTGGCGGGGCGGCCTATCTGGTCTCTCAAGCGGTGACCAAAGCCGAGGTGGTGGCTTTTGAAGATCTAGGCATGGAGGCTATCTACGCTTTCACTGTGAGTGATATGCCGGTGAGTGTCGCGGTCGATAGTCAGGGTGAATCGGTACATGTGACGGGACCGCAGATCTGGAAGGCACAGATCGAAGAGCAGGCGATTGAGCTCATCTGAGACCTTTTACTGGCACGACTACGAAACCTCGGGGGCAGATGCCACTTTGGATCGACCCTGGCAATTTGCCGGGGTTCGCACCAATGCTGCCCTGGAGATCATTGGCGAACCGCTCACCCTGTACGCACGTCCCACCCCCGACAGATTGCCTCACCCTGCTGCGATCCGGGTCACCGGGATTACGCCTCAGCTGGCTTTGGAGAGGGGGCTGCCCGAGGCAGAATTCATCGCCCGTATTCATCGCGAGCTGGCTCAACCCAACACCTGCGGTATCGGTTACAACTCGATTCGTTTTGACGATGAGATTACCCGTTTCGCCTTATGGCGTAGCCTTCGTGATCCCTATGGCCGGGAGTGGCAAAAAGGCAACAGCCGCTGGGATCTGCTGGATGTCACCCGTGCATACCGTGCCCTATGCCCTGAGGGAGTCGAGTGGCCGGTTAGAGAAGATGGCTTCACCAGTTTTAGGCTCGAGGATCTCACTTCAGCCAACGGTATTGAGCATGGTGCGGCACACGACGCGATGGCTGATGTGGTGGCCACCATCGAAATCGCCAAGTTGTTGAAGCGCTGTGACGAGAACTTGTTCGACACCCTGCACCGCCAGCGCACAAAGCGGGCGGTCAGCGCGCTGGTAAATCTGGATGAGTTAACGCCACTGATTCATGTGTCGGGCATGTTCGGCGGTGCGAGGCATAATTTGGCATTGGTCGTGCCGGTTGCCTGGCACCCTTCCAATAACAGTGAATTGATCTGCGTCGATCTGGGTAAAACACCGGATTTTCTTGAACAGCCCACCGAGACAGTCCGTCAGCATTTGTTCACCCCGCAAGGGGACCTGCCCGATGGCGTTGAGAGACCGCCAATCAAGACCGTGCGCCTCAACCGAGCGCCAGTGCTACTGCCCACCCACTGGGTTGCCGGTAAGGTGGCGGAGTCACTGGGACTGGATGGTGACCTGCACCGACGACACTTATCCCTTTTGCGAGAAGCTCGCGGTGCCGATTCCTCTCGCTTTGTGTCACGCTTTCAGAGTCTGTGGCAGGAGCGGCGTTTCCCAGAGCGTTCTGATCCCGATCAGCTGCTGTATGACGGCTTCGTCAGCGACGGAGACCGCAGTCTTTGTGATCAGGTCCTCGCCGAGGAGCCCGCTGCACTGGTTAGCCAAAGTTTTCCGTTTACGGATGAGCGCTTGCCCGAAATGCTGTTTCGTTATCGCGCTCGCAACTTTCCCAACACTTTGAGCGATGCAGAGGCCTCGCAATGGCGCGAGCACTGCCAGCTGCAGTGGCAGGAGGGGTCATTTACCTTGACACAGTTTGAGGCAGAGCTCGCCGAGGAGCGGGCGCGGCCCGAGGTGACCGAAAACACCCTGATGGCACTGAACCAGCTGGAAGCCTGGGTCAGAGCGCTGTCAGTGGAAGGATGATCGGCGCTACAATAGTCAGATAGCAGTGGAGTGCGGTACATGCAATTCGCCGGCAGCCATATCCTGAGCATCAGTCAGTTTGAGCGGGCTGACGTCGAGCAATTGTTCACCGTTGCCGACGCCATGCGACCCTATGCGCATCGCGAGCGCATTACGCGTGTGCTTAATGGCGCCATCCTTGGCTCTATGTTCTTTGAGCCTTCAACCCGGACCCGAATCAGTTTCGGCAGCGCCTTTAATCTGCTTGGCGGAGAGGTGCGTGAGACAACGGGCTTTGAACACTCTGCCATTGCCAAGGGTGAATCGCTTTACGACACCGCCCGCGTATTGAGCGGTTACTCCGACATCATCGTAATGCGCCACCCTGACGACGGTTCGGTCTCAGAGTTCGCGGCGGCGAGTCGCGTGCCAGTGATAAATGGTGGCGATGGTGCGAACGAGCATCCGAGTCAGGCGTTATTGGACCTCTACACAATTCGCTCAGAGCTGGCGGGCAGGCAGCGTGCGCTCGATGGGCTGCGCATCGCCATGGTAGGTGATCTTCGTTTTGGCAGAACCGTGCACTCACTGTCGAAACTCCTGTCGTTGTTTCAAGGTCTGCGCATCAGTCTCGTCTCGCCAGAAGCGCTCAGTATGCCCGAGGCGGTAGTCGAAACCCTGCGCGAAGCGGGACACGAAGTGCTGGAAACCGACGTGTTGGAGACCGGGATCGCCGACGTAGATATCGTGTACAGCACCCGGATTCAGGAAGAGCGCTTTGCCAGTCCCGAAGAGGCGGATCTGTACAGAGGCCGATTCCGACTTAACCAGAGCGTGTACACAGCGAACTGTGAGCCCAACACTGTGATCATGCATCCCTTGCCCAGAGACTCCCGTGAGGGGGCAAGAGAGCTCGATATCGACCTTAACGATAATCCCAATCTGGCCATCTTCCGCCAGAGTGATAATGGTGTGCTGGTGCGTATGGCGCTGTTCGTACTGATTCTGGATGTGGCTGATCAGGTTGATCAGCATTCGGTGCCGGTAAACTGGTACACGGAGCGTCGGTTTTGAGTGCATTCCGGCTGCGCTATGGCGCGGAGGATGTGGACCTTCAGCAACGCGAGCAAAGCTTTCGCGGTTACTTTTCATTGGAGACGCTGACGCTCCGTCATCGACTGTTTGAGGGTGGCTGGTCTGCGCCCATGCGCAGGGAGCTCTTTCAGCGCGGTGATGCGGTGGGTGTTCTGCCGTGGGATCCGGTGAAGGATGAGCTGGTGCTGATCGAACAGTTTCGTGTGGGCGCACTTCGCGATGGCCACAGCCCCTGGATGCTAGAGCTCGTTGCAGGCATCGTGGAGGCCGGCGAGTCGGACAGCGATGTTGTCCATCGAGAGGCTCAAGAGGAGGCGGGATGTTGCTTGGGACGTCTGGAGTCCATTGCCACGTTTTACCCCAGCGCGGGTGCCTGCTCTGAGCAGATCCGGCTTTTTGTTGGTGAGGTGACGTATTCCCAGCCGGGCACGGTTCAGGGTTTGGAGAGTGAGCACGAGGATATTTTGGTGCATCAACTCCCTCGCGAGCTAGTCATGCAGATGCTAGATCGCAATGAGATCAACAACGGCCACACGCTCATTGCATTGCAGTGGCTGGCGCGCCATGCAGAGCGGCTGCGTGCTCAGTGGCTTTCGGACGATGGCTGATTGCCGCACGGGCCGACACAACGATGACGACTGTGGATAGCACCGAAGAGCCGAAGCTCGTTAAATCCTCCGCGGTGGTGGGTTCAGCCACCATGCTGTCCCGCGTGCTGGGTCTGCTGCGCGACGTGGTGCTTGCCAATCTGATCGGAGCCAACAGCAACGCCGACGCCTTCTTCGTGGCTTTCAAGATTCCCAATTTCTTGCGGCGCTTGTTCGCAGAGGGCGCGTTCGCCCAGGCTTTCGTGCCCGTGCTGGCTGACACGCGTGAGCACGGCGGCCAAGCTGCCGTGCGAGCGCTGGTGGACCGCGTTGCCGGGGTGCTCGGCGGCACCCTTATGGTGCTGACACTCATTACCGTGATGGTGTCGCCGGTTGTGGCAACGATTTTTGCGCCCGGATTTCTCCGTGATCCCGCCAAGCTGGCGCTCACGGGGGATCTGATCAAGCTGACGTTTCCCTACCTGCTGCTGATTTCCCTCACGGGTTTCGCCGGCGCTATCCTCAACAGCTACCAGCGGTTTGCGGTACCTGCGCTCACCCCCATATTGCTGAATCTGAGTCTGATTGCTGCCGCACTCTGGTTCGCACCTGGTTTTGATGAGCCGGTGGTGGCGTTGGCCCTCGGTGTATTGGTTGCCGGTTTTGCACAGCTCCTGTTTCAGGTGCCGGCGCTGGCGAGCATTGGTCTGGTGCCTCGTCCACGCTGGGCGCCCCGGCATGAGGGTGTCAGGCGGATTATGGTGCTCATGGTGCCTGCTTTGTTTGGCGTCTCAGTCAGCCAGATTAACTTGCTGCTCGATACAGTACTGGCATCACTGCTACCCACGGGCAGTGTCTCCTGGCTGTACTACTCGGACCGGTTAACAGAACTGCCGCTGGGCGTATTTGCCATTGCCATCGCCACGGTCATTCTGCCGACCTTATCCGGCCAGCGGGCCGATGCTAACGATTCCGCCTTCGCCAATACGCTTACATGGGCTGTGCGCAGCGTGTTGTTAATCGCTATTCCTGCAACGGTAGCGCTTGCTGTGTTGGCCGAGCCACTCCTAGCAACCTTGTTTCAGTATGGCGCCTTCAGTGGTGATGATCGCGCGATGGCGGCGGCCAGTTTGCGTGCCTACACGCTGGGCTTGGGTGCCTTCATGTTAGTGAAGGTGCTGGCCCCCGGATTCTATGCGCGACAGGACATGCGCACGCCGGTGCGCATTGGCATCGCGGCTATGGTGGCCAATATGGTGCTCAACGTGGCTTTTGTTTTTCCCTTGATGTGGTGGCTGAACCTTGGTCATGTGGGGCTGGCGCTGGCGACCAGCGTGTCTGCGTGGCTAAACGCCTTATTGCTATACCGAGGCTTGCGCCGAGACGCGGTTTTACCCAGTGGTAGCTTGCCGTTCAAATGGTTGCTGCAGATTGGCGCCGCGACCGCCGCGATGGTGTCGGTGCTGCTGTGGTTAATGCCTGATCACTCAGTGTGGGTGAACTGGTTGTGGTGGCAGCGGACACTCCAATTGGGCGTCCTGTGCAGCGTTGGTTTGGGCGTATTTGGGTTCGGCTTGCTGTGCTGTGGTGTCCGTCCTGCCGATTTGCGACGCTGATTAGCTGTCATATGTCCATGAAGTCTGGTGCTGGCATCGGCTGATCTGCATTGAGCGCAGCGGTATACTGCGTTTTTCTACGTAACAGGGTGATCATCGGGGATGGAGCTCATCCGCGGCCGGCATAATTTGCGTCCCCGTCATCGCGGTTGTGCGGTGACGATTGGCGCCTTTGACGGTATTCATCTCGGCCATCAGGCCGTGCTGTCGCATCTCAAACAAGAAGCGGATGCACGGGGTATTTCAACCACGGTGGTGACGTTTGAGCCGTTACCGCGAGAGTATCTGCGGCCGCTAGAAGCACCGCCGCGGATCACCACGCTGCGGGATAAATGGCCGCTATTTCAGGCCTGTCATGTTGATCACGTGCTCTGCCTGCCATTCAATGAGCGGTTGCGGCAGCTCAGCGCACGGGAGTTCGTCGAGCAGGTCTTTGTAGAAGGGCTTGGTGTGCAGTATTTGGCCTTTGGCGATGATTTTCGTTTCGGCAACCGTCGCGAGGGAGATCTGGATTATGTCCGCGCGTTGGCTGAAGAATTTGGCTATGCTGTCGCCCCCACAGCGACCCTTGAACAGGCGGGGGAGCGGGTGAGCAGCACACGGATTCGGGCGGCGCTGGCCGAAGCGAATTTTGACAGCGCGGAGAGCCTCTTGGGTCGGCCTTTCGAAATGGCAGGCCGTGTTCAGCACGGGCAGAAACTGGGTCGACAGCTGGATGCACCGACAGCCAACATCGCGCTGCACCGCATCCGATCGCCGCTGCACGGTGTTTATGCGGTGAACGTATCGGGGGGAGGGCTCACTAATGCCCCGGGTGTGGCCAATGTGGGGGTGAAGCCCACCATTGGAGAGAGTCTGGAGGCGACCCTAGAAGTGCACGTTTTGGAGGGCTCGCCCGATTTATATGGGGAGCGACTGACAGTGCGGTTTAGGCACAAGCTACGCGACGAACAGAAATTTCCGTCTCTTGATGCGTTAAAAGAAGGCATCGCGGCGGACAAAGCCAGTGCCCGAGCATGGCTTGCAGACCACGGATGACGTATGAGTGACTACAAAGCCACGCTAAATCTTCCCCAGACAGATTTCCCCATGAAGGCCAATCTGGCGCAGCGCGAGCCTGAGCGCCTCAAGGTGTGGGCTGAGATGGATCTCTATGGCCAGATGCGTCAGGCAGGGCAGGGGAAGCCGACCTTTATCCTCCACGACGGCCCCCCCTATGCCAATGGTGAGCTCCACGTTGGGCATGCCATCAACAAGATACTGAAAGACATCATTATCAAATCTAAGACTCTGTCTGGCTTTGATGCCCCCTATGTCCCCGGTTGGGACTGCCATGGACTGCCGATTGAGCTCAATGTCGAAAAGAAAGTCGGCAAGCCCGGCCACAAGGTGACAGCAGCCGAGTTCCGACAAAAGTGCCGTGACTACGCGAGCAAGCAGGTTGAAGCCCAAAAGGCAGATTTTGTGAGGATGGGGGTGTTCGGAGACTGGGCGCACCCTTACCTGACCATGGACTTTCAGTTTGAGGCGAACATTGTCCGTACGCTGGCTAAGATTATTGATCGTGGGCATCTGCACCGTGGATTTAAGCCAGTGCACTGGTGTCTTGATTGCAGTTCAGCCTTGGCCGAGGCCGAAGTGGAGTATGCGGATAAGCAATCGTCTGCGGTCGACGTCGCGTTCCCCTTTGTTGATCTCACGGAAGCGGCGGCAAGGTTGGGATGTGATGATGGCGAGCCGATCGACCTTGCCATCTGGACCACGACCCCTTGGACCTTGCCCGCCAACCGCGCGGTGGCGCTCTCAGCAGATCTTGAATACGTGCTGCTCGATCTCAGCGGTCGCAGGGTCCTGGTGGCGGAAGCTTTGGCAGAAGATTGTGCCCAGCGCTTTGGCGCAGAAAGTCACGAGATGATCGGGCGCGCCAAGGGGGCGGCACTGGAAGGGCTGTTAGTGATGCCGCCTTTTGGCGAGACACCGGTACCCATCGTCCTCGGTGACCACGTGACCACTGAAGCAGGTACCGGATGTGTGCATACCGCTCCAGCTCACGGTCTGGAAGATTTTGATATGGGCCAGCGTTACGGGCTCGAGGTATACAACCCCGTTGGAGGCAACGGCGTTTACCACCCCGACACCCCGGTGTTTGCCGGTCAGCACATTTTCAAGGCTAATGACGACATTGTGGCCGCGCTCGATGAACGTAAGGTGCTTTTGTGTCACGCACCGTTCCAGCATAGCTATCCGCACTGTTGGCGCCACAAGACGCCGATTATTTTTCGCGCCACTCCGCAATGGTTCGTCAGCATGACCGGCAATGGCCTGCTTGCCGCCGCCAAAAGCGCGGTGGAGGAGGTGCAGTGGATACCCGACTGGGGCCGGGCGCGAATCGACAGCATGCTGGAGCAGCGGCCAGACTGGTGTATTTCCCGCCAGCGGACTTGGGGCGTGCCGATCGCCTTGTTCGTGCATAACATTACTGGCGAGATCCACCCTGACACGCAATCGTTAATGGAACAGGTGGCGGTGCGAATGGAGGGCAAGGGTATCGATGCTTGGTTTGATCTGGACCCCGCTGAGCTTCTGGGCGACGACGCTGCGCACTATGAAAAAGTCACCGACACGCTCGATGTCTGGTTCGATTCCGGAGTGACGCACGAGTGCGTGTTGCGCGAGCGGGAGGGACTCAACTGGCCCGCGGACCTCTACTTGGAAGGCTCTGATCAGCACCGTGGATGGTTTCAGTCCTCGCTCCTTACCGGTATTGGCACCCACAATATGGCGCCTTATCGTCAGGTGCTGACCCACGGTTTTACGGTCGATGGCGACGGTCGCAAAATGTCGAAATCGCTGGGCAATATCATAGCGGCGGGGAAGGCCATGCAGGAGCTTGGCGCGGATGTACTGAGACTGTATGTATCGGCTGCTGATTACCGAAATGAAATTTCGGCCTCCGACGAAATCTTCAAGCGCACCGCCGAGGCCTCCCGACGTATTCGGAACACGGCTCGCTTTTTGCTCGCCAATCTCGCCGGTTTCGACCCCGTGACCGATTGCCTGCCGGTCGAGCAGTTACTGCCGCTGGATCGCTGGATTCTGGG
>CALKHC010000144.1 GCA_938091425.1 uncultured Luminiphilus sp.
CGCGCTTTGTCCGCAGTAGCGGGGTCTGCTTGAAGGGCGTCTTGGACGCTCCGCATGACATAGGTAGCCAGTGGGCAGCCGTTGACGTCATCACAGGTCGTGAAAATAAAGCTCAGGACGGTGGGCTTGCCCCCCAGAAAGTCATGGAGCTGTGCAGAATTGCCGTCGCTGTCGATCACCGCACCATCTGCTGCACTCCCCATCGCCGGCAGGGCGTAACTGCCGGGCTCCGGTGCCGTAAACGACAAGGGCGCATAGCCCGGCGCCAAGACGACAGGTGGCTTGTGCTCGTGAGGGGCACAGAGTGCGGCTGCACTCCATGCCCAGATCAGCAGGAGGAGGGTACCGCGCACGGTGGTATCAGTGCGCGGGTGGTGTCGTCATCAGGCCCGACGGCGACTGAGCGGTCATACCGCCATACAGGGCGTGGGCGCCGAATCGCATTTGGTGCGGGGCGCCAAGACCAAGCTCCACAAAGTCGAGGTTAAATTCCGGCGTGAGCGACTTGCCGTCCCACTTGTAGAGTTTGAAGTACTGCAGGTCATTGCCCTCTGACGCGGCCGTCTTGTCCCAGTTCGCCAGTAGCGAAGAGGTGTAGTAGAGCCGCTCACCATCCCAGCTCTGCGACACCATATTCACCTGCTCGCCGATCTGCTCTTCCATGATTTGCTTCGGCGCGAAGGGATCAGAGATGTCATACAGGCGAGTCAGCCCGTCGTTCCAGGTGTTGATCCACAAGTGGTTGTCATCGGCCGAGATCGAAATATCCACGGGCAAAGGAATCTTGCTGGCGTCACCAATATCTGCCACTGCCTTGGCCTGCCACTCGCCGGCTTCATCTTCATAGATCAACCAGACCTTGGAGGTGAGGGCTGTTGTGGTGAAGCAGTAGTTCGAGCGAGAGCCCCAGGCGCAGCGGATTTCGAGCGGTGCACCGGGCACGTCCAGAACCTTCTTGGGCTTTCGGGAATGCAGGTCCCAAATGACAACCGTGTTGCCGAAACGCTTCATCGCCTCGGCATCGCCCATCATTTTGCCAAGATTCATCATGTAGTTGTTCCAGCCGGTAAACGAAGACGTTACCAACACATTACGTCGTGGCAATGCACGGGCGTCGTAGCCGTAGCCATCGGCGAAGTTGCCGGACTTCTCGGCGCCTTGCAGGTTGTCATCCGTGGGCATCCACACGCTGGTGATGAAATCGCCGCTGTTGGTGTACTCCGCCATGCCGGTTCGCCCACCGTGGTCACGGTTGTTGGACAAGCCGGTAATCAGCATGCGTCCGGGCAGCGCATAGTTGGTGTGAGGTCCAACTACGCCGCCGGTTTTTTCTACGAAGTCATCGATGGTGCGGTGTAGCTTAGGCGCCGCAGGGTCCGTGTGGACGTCGAATATGAAAATCTTGCTGGTATCGAGGCCTGATGCCCATAGGTAGCGACGGTCGTCGGTTAACCCTGAGTGGTGCGCCTCGTGCCGGCCACCCATCGAGATCGAGTGAATGACCTGAGCGTAAGTCTCGGAGTCCGGGTTGACGTCTACCGTGACGAGCTTGTCCTCGCCGTCTCCAACGCCCTCTAGGCCCAGTGTCCAAATATAAACGTAGTCTTCCTGCCCCACGATCTTGGCCATATACGGTGACATGCAAGTTTCGTCCGCTGACGTCGGCTGCACGAGCACTGCCAGCGCGACCAGCGCCGAGAAAAATCCTCTTATTAGCATCATTGTTCCTATCTTTTTCTGCCACAATTGATTGGATGCTAACACCTCAAGCCCAGCCTGCGAATCGTTTTCGAACCTCCGTGAAATGGGGCGGCGTGGGTTGTTTTGCTGGTGCTTTACTACTCTGCGTGCCCCTGCATGGAGTGCCCGCAGAGCCCGCTCCCCCCAACGAAGATTCGATTCACAGGGTTGGCCTGGCTGATTCACGGGTGGGGTATGAGTCTGCTTCTTATGTCACTGACTCCAGGGTAGTCATACAGGCGCTCGGTGAGCGCCAGGCACTTTATGAATTGAGCGTGAACTCGCCGCTCGGCCTGCCGCCGGTATCACGCCAGTTGGATCCCGTAGAAATCGATTTGGGGCGTCAGCTTTTCTTTGATAGGCGCCTTTCAGAAAACGAGACGCTGTCTTGTGCCATGTGCCACATCCCCGAGCAGGGCTTTACCCAGAACGAGCTGGCCACACCTGTTGGTCACTTGGGCAAGGGTGTGCGGCGCAACGTGCCGTCGCTCTATAACGTGGCATTCGCCGAGAGTCTTTTCCTAGACGGCAGAGAGCAGTCATTGGAGGCGCAGATCTGGTCGCCCCTGTTGGCCGAAAATGAGATGGCCAACGACTCTCGCGACACAGTGCTGGCGAAGCTGGCCTCAGTTGACAGCTATAGGGAGCGGTTTGCGGAGGCCTTTGAAGAGGGGCTCACTGAGAGAACATTGGGCCGTGCGTTGGCCGCCTATCAGCGAGCGTTGCTGTCTGGTGACTCACCGTTTGATCGATGGTATTTCGGAGGCGAAGGGCTGTCCGCCAAGACGGTGACGGGTGCTAGGGGTTATCCGGCGCTCGCGGCGCGCGGCTTCGCCGTCTTTCAGGACAAGGGTTGTGTGAGCTGTCACCGTGTCGACGACACCTCGGCGCTGTTTACCGATGGTCAGTTCCACAATACCGGGACGGGCTATCGGCGCGCGAGTCGCGCACTCCGGCCTCCGTCGGTGCAACTGGCCCCCGGGATTTTTGTGGTGCCGACTGTCGACGCCGAGACCGAGACGTTCACCGACGATGGACGTTTCGAAGTCACCGGCCGGGAGGCGGACAAATGGCGCTATCGCACGCCCAGTCTGCGCAATGTCGCGCTGACCGGGCCTTACATGCACGACGGCTCGCTTGCCACACTGAAGGAGGTGGTCGCCTTTTACGCAGAGGGCGGCGGGGCAGATCCGGCTCAGGATCCTCGGACGCAATCCCTGCAGTTAGCGCAGGCCGATCAAGAAGCGCTGGTGGCGTTTTTGGAGACGCTGACATCAAGTCATGTCGATGCGCTAGTGTCAGACGCCAGGAGCGTGACGATCGGTGAGCGGACGTCAGGTGGTCAGTAGTCACAGGCATGTGTAGGGTGAGCGTTTTGTCTCGGGGACGGACTCATGTTTAGGGTGTGCAAGCGAATAGGGTTACTGGGTATTTTGGGGTCCGTGGCTTTAATCGGGTGCGGCGGTGAAGTCGATTCGCAGTCGAGCGCAGACCCAGCTCAAAGTTTGGCGCAGCGCGCCGGGGCGCCACTATTCGAAGGTATGGGTGACTACCATATGCCGGTCACCACCGCTGACCCCGATGCCCAGCGCTACTTTGATCAGGGCATGGTGCTGGCGTTCGGCTTCAACCATGCGGAATCCATCCGCAGTTTCCGCGCTGCGCAAACGCTGGATCCAGGGTGCGCTATGTGCTTTTGGGGCGAGGCGCTGGCGACTGGGCCAAATATCAATGTCACAAGTAACGGAAAGGCAATCATGGCCCCCGCTGAGCGGGTCAGCGCCCGTGCGGCAATAGACCAAGCTCTTGCGTTGATAGAGGGTGTGACTGCCAAGGAGCAGGACTGGATCAGGTCGCTGGATCAGCGTTACGACGGTCAGGCGGATACGCCGCGTGACCCCCTAGATCGCGCCTGGGCGGGTGCGCTGGCTGACATGGCCGAGCGTTACCCCGATGACACCACCGTGGCATCGGTCTATGCAGAGGCGCTGATGAACACCATGCCCTGGGATTACTGGGGCCCGAACGGCGAGGCCAAGCCGGACACCCAAGCGGTGATAGCGAGCCTTGAGGCGGTCATGGCCGCCGATCCCGACCACCCCCTCGCCCTCCATCTCTATATTCACGCGTTGGAGGCGTCTTCGAACGCCCAAAAAGCTGAATCTGCGGCGGATCGTCTGGCTAATCTGGTGCCGGGCTCTGGCCATCTGGTGCATATGCCCAGCCATATTTACTTCAGGGTGGGTCGGTATCAGGACTCGGCGCTGGCCAATATCCGCGCTGCGGAGGTAGACGAGGCCTACATCGCCCAGTGCAACGCGCAGGGCTTCTATCCCGCGCTGTATTACCCGCACAACATTCACTTCCTGTGGGCCTCAGCGACCATGCAGGGCCAAAGTGCATTGTCTCTCGACAGCGCCCGGCGAGTGGTGGCCAATGTGCGGGTTGAGCAGGTAGAGCAGTTCCCGACCATTCAATTTTTCCGCACCGTGCCAATGCTCTCTTTGGTGAGATTCGCAAAGTGGGACGAAATTTTGGCTGAGCCCGAGCCCCACGAACCCTTCGCGTTTGCTCGTGCCATCTGGCACTACGGGCGCGGTGTCGCTTATGCCGCGCTGGGCGATTCTGAGGCCGCTCTAAATGAGCTGGCGGCGATACGGCAGCTCGAGCCTGAGGTCGACGAGATCTTTATGGGTAACGTTTACCCGGCAAGGGATCTGCTGGAGATCGCCAAGGCTCTGCTGAGAGGGGAGATGGCCTACCGCTCCGGTGATGCAGAAAATGCAGTGCTCGCGTTCGAGGAGGCGGTGGCGTTGCAGGACGCGCTGCCCTATACCGAGCCGCCTTTCTGGTACTACCCGACGCGCCAGTCGTTAGGCGCGGCATTATTGGCCAGTGACAGGGCGGTCGAGGCACAGGCAGTCTTCGAGGACGATCTCGAGCAGTACCCCATGAATGGCTGGTCGATGTTTGGGCTTGCTGAGGCGCTCAGGCGTCAGGGTGATGAGGCGGGAGCGGAGAAAATGGCGACCCGCTTTGAGACGGTGTGGCAGTTTGCAGACGTGTCGCTGGCTACCTCGATACGGTAGTTCGTAACTGTAGAGATGCCTAAACCTATCTCGAGAGCGCAGCTTCAAATAGCCCATTGCTGCTGTAGCTGTTCCGCGGGTGTGAGTGTAGGTTTAGGTGAAGGCACAGGTAAACGTAAAGGTCAGTTTGAGGAAGAAGTGTGATTAAAGTGGTGACGTTGCTCACGAGAAAGCCTGGAATGTCTCGCGAGGCGTTTATCGGGCACTACGAGACGCATCACCGAAAGATCGGTGAGAAATACCTCAGTGGCTTCGCGGCGAAGTATCAACGCCGTTACCTGCGGTCGGCAGGGTTCAGAGAGCAGGAACGAGAAGAACCGCCTTTCGATGTGCTCATGGAGATCTGGTACCCGGATCAAGCCACGCTCGACGCGGCGCTAGCCGTTCTGTCCACGGATGAGGCGCAGGCCGAGATCGCAGCTGACGAGGAGCGCCTGTTTGATCGTGAGCTGATTCGTAGCTACTTGGTCGAGGAATATGAGTCCGAGATGCCCGCTGTTGAGACACGCGCCTAGAGCGGGTCAGTCGTCGCATCAGCCGGACTGTGTACTTTTAATCTGCCCAGTGCATCAGGATACTGCCGGCTTCTGCTCCTTCCCGGGCGAGCCGCTCGGCGTCCTCGCCAAATTGCTTCTCAATCTGCTCGCGCCGAATCTTCATCGTTGGGGTTAGGATCTCATTCTCGATCGTCCAAGGCGTTTCGCTGAAGATCACGGCACCGATGCGCGCGTGTTTCTCAATCTGGCCGTTGATGCTCTCCACCGTGGCCAGTGCCGCTGCCTCGACTTCCTCTCGGGGTAGCGCCCGGGCGGGTTCATTGACAACGGTCACCATCACGGTTTTGGAATAACCGCGGCCCAGCAGACACTGCTGCTCGGAATGCGTATTTTCGGCGAACAAGCCCTCGAT
>CALKHC010000145.1 GCA_938091425.1 uncultured Luminiphilus sp.
GCTGACGTTGCCGTAAACCTCTTCATAATCGCCAAGCACGCCCTCGTCCTGGGGGTAGTCGTAGTAGATGTAGCCCACATCGATGCCAAGACCGCCAGCGAAGGTGTGCGAGTAACCCCCGTAGTAGTCGAGTTCGAGGCCACCATTTGCCCCGCCACAGGTGTCGATCGCGCAGTCAAAGTCGACGGCAGCACCCCATGTGCCCAGGTAAAACCCTGAGTCGAAAGCGATGTCGAATCCACCCTGGATCGATGCTTTGCTGTCCGACTGGGAAATACCACGGAACCGATAATCCGTTACCAGCGCAACGTTGCCACTGACTTCAGCCGCTTGCGCCACGGGGGCGATGAAACTGGTACTACCGGCAATAGCCAGTGCGGGAAGTGCATATTTCAAAACCTTCATTCGTTGTCTCCTGCATAGCGAAGTGTTGTGTTTCGATGTCATGTTGGGTCGTACCCGGTCGGAGCCGGCTACCACCTGCCCCCACACACGTGTTAGCGACGAGCGGGCCAATTTTTATAAAAAACATAAATAACAGAGACTTAAATACTCCTAGCGGGGTCGCCAAAGAGAATAGGATGGCTATGCCAGTGCCTCATTCGCACCAAACGAGTGCGCGCCGCGCACCACTTTTGGCGGGATGCGGTCTGTCAGGCCACATTGGAGTGCGCTACATTGGCGCTGCAATCATCTTCAGCAGTTTGGAGCAGTTCATGACAGACGAGGAGTCAGCACAGCGCGACACCCGCTCGCTTTTCGAGCGACTGACCCGCGCTGACGATCCAGTGTTTGAGCAGATTGACCGCAACGCCAAGAGTCTGCTGCAGTCTGCGTTAACCCGTCTCGATGTGGTCAGTCGGGAAGAGTTTGACGCCCAGGCAGCTGTGCTTAAACGCACGCGCGAACGACTGGAGGCGCTGGAAGCGCAAATTGCTGCGCTCGACGAAGCGCTGTCGGCATCCGAGCGGCAGGGCGATCAGTAACCCACGAGCGAGCTCAGCCCCGGCTAGGCCGCAAAAGTAAGACAGCCGCAGGAGATCAAGGATGATCCATGCACCTATCATTTATTAGCACGCGCGGTCAGGCAGGCCTCGACGCACCTTCCGTCACTGCTGAGGTTCATCTGAGCGCTGGGTTACCTGCCTTTCAGGTCGTTGGCCTTGGAGATAGCAGCTCAAGAGAGATCCGCAGTCGGGTGCGTGCGGCACTCATTAGTTCGCACCTGAAATGGCCAGACTTTAATATCACCGTCAACCTGACCCCGGCCGAGCGCGTCACCCGCGACACACGTTTCGATCTGCCCATCGCCATGGGGCTCCTGGTGGCCTCCCAACAGTTACCGCGGAATGCGATCGAAGGCAGGGAGTTCATCGGGGAGCTGGGTCTCGACGGCTGTCTCAAACCCAACCGGGGCGCATTAGCAGCGGTCCTCGCCGCCGCCCGGGCCGGCAACACGTTGTGTCTTGCGCGGGAGGGCGCGCCTCAGTTGGCCAACGTCAAGGGGTGTCGACTTATCGCGGCACCCGACCTGCTGTCCCTATGCGCAGCACTGAAGGCGGCTGATCCCCAGTTTGTAAACCCTCTATCCGCCTGCCCCGCAGACACTTATGACTATCCGGATCTGTCACAGATTCGCGGACAACCGCTACTGTATCGCGCACTGGAGCTGGCAGCAGCGGGCGGCCACCATTTGCTGATGAGCGGATCACCGGGGGTGGGCAAAACTCTGGCGGCATCTGTTTTACCCGGGCTGCTGCCACCCCTCGAGCCCGCGGCGCAGCAGGAGGTCTGGCTGATCCGGGACCTTGCAGGGCTATCACGCGCAAATGGGCCTACCTTTAGAGCGCCGCACCACTCGAGCAGCATTGCAGCACTGATGGGCGGCACAGCCAGAGCGCTTCCTGGCGAGATCTCCATGGCCCACGGCGGCGTGCTGTTTCTCGATGAGCTCACCGAGTTCCCGCGCGCGGTGCTGAACCAGCTCAGGCAACCTCTGGAAACTGGCGAGATCACCGTCAGCCGTGCCGAACACCAACACCGCTACCCCGCTCGATTCCAGCTGGTGGCAGCGATGAATCCCTGCCCCTGTGGACTCGCTGACAATGAGGACGGTAGCTGCCGCTGCTCACCTGACATGATCCGACGCTATCGTCAGGGCGCTTCCGGCCCCTTGATGGACCGTATTGATCTGCATGTGAAGCTGAGCAAACCGTCTCCCGAAGCGCTACTGAGCGCAGCGCCCCAAGGCAACAGCTCTGCCCGCCTGAGAGAGCGCGTCGCCAAAGCCCGGGAGCGGCAACTATCCCGTCAGCATTGTCTGAATCGGGATCTTGCCGGGGATGACATTGTCGAGGCATGTGCCTTGAAGAGCACAACGCGAGAGGGGCTGCTCAAGGCGCTTACTGCACTGAGCTTATCGGCGAGAAGTGCCCATCGCAGGCTCCGTGTTGCACGAACATTGGCCGATATGACGGGAGAGGAACGGGTGTCAATGTTACACATCAACACCGCATTATCTTTTCGTGATGCACCAACCGGGTTGGAGCAGCGTGACTTCAGCGACTGCCGTCAACCATAAAATCGACGGCGAGCCGAATCTCGTCATCAGAGCAATCTGCACAGCCGCCGCGCGCAATCATACTCGTGCCGGCGATGCCATTAATGCCACTGTCATACAGAGCGTCCATGCCTTTGCTGATGCGGCCGGCCCAGGCGATCTGGTCACCCACCTTGGGTGCACCTGCAATACCAGCTGAATGGCATGCCATGCACGCTGCATTGTAGACATCCTCCCCAGAGCGGCCGGCGCTGGCAGCTAGCGGATCGCTACCACCACCACAGGACTCTCCCTGCACACAAACAGCTGAGAAAGGCTGAATTCGTGCCTCAATATCTGTGCGTTGCTGGTCAGTCAGATCGAGTGCGACTGCCGCCATCGGCGCCAAAAAAAGGAAAAAGAACAAACGCATGGTGCTAACTCCTATCAGTAGGGGGCGGAGTATAGCGGTTGCGAAAACGATCGAAAACACAGCAATCCAGACCCCGCTCACCGCTATACTGCTTGCCCGCAACAGAGGTGACGTGTGATGAAGCTCTATACATTTGATGCCGCCCCCAACCCCGCTCGGTTGGGCATGTTCATGCGCTACAAGGGCATTACGCTTGATACGGTACAGATCGATCTGGGGACCGAAGAGCAGCTGGGCGAGGCCTACCGGGCTATTGTCCCGGAAGCCACGGTGCCGGCCCTGATACTGGATGATGGCACGGCCCTGTGCTCAGTCATTGCCATTGCACATTATCTGGAATCACAGTACCCCGACAAACCTCTCCTCGGCCGAACGCCAGAAGAGCGGGCGCGCGTCCTGAACTGGAACCACCGGCTTTACAGCGACATTTTTTTGGCCGCGGGCGATGCGTTTCGCAACGGGCACCCCAACTATGTTAATCGCGCGCTACCGGGCCCGGTCAACGTAGCCCAACTACCCGAACTGGTCGAACGTGGGCGCATCCGCCTGACAAAAGGTTTGGAAATCATCAACGAGGCACTGTCTGACAGTGCCTTCCTCGCTGGAGATCATTTTTCTTTCGCAGATATCGATCTGCTGGCAGCGATTGATTTCGCAAAATGGGGGGCGCGCCTGACACCTGACGAATCCTTGACACATTTGCATCATTGGCGAGGCGAGGCCAAAGCGGCTCTGGCGGAGTGACGCTTCGCGGAGGATGGTTAGTTTGCCTACTGACACTCACAGGGTGCAGTGATACTGACACCGGTCCCAATGATCTCGCTGAGTACCTAAACCGCCTGTCGACCGTAACCGGCGTCGAGTTACCTCCGAGTAGACCTCATGAGGCCAATCGACTCGACCTTCCTCACCAGCCACCGGCCGAATCACCCACCTCAAGTCAGATTGATTTGATTGACTTTCTGTCGCTGTCTGGCTGCGAGCTACAGATCAATTTGGGTCGCCGTAATACCCAGTTAGGTCGCACGGCGTCACGTTCTCAGCGCCTGTTACTGGATCTTGAGTTCATGGATCTGGCTCCCGACTGCATCACGTTACTTCGCGAACAGGGTGACAGTGAATTGGCGAACACACTGGCGAACGTCAGCCTTGAACGCCAGACGCTGCTATCACACTCCATCGTCCAGGCGCTATTTATGGGACCAGAGTGGCGGCTGTTTTGGGAGCGGCCGGCGACGTTGGGAAACTACCCCGCCGACACCAGCAGTGCGATCGCCGAGTCGCTCAACCGCCTTGGAGACATGACCCGAGGTTGGCTAGGCGGCAATTGGCAGGCCAGTAATCGCGAGTTCGAACTGTTGCTCAGTGACCTCCGCGCTGGCGACGGCGGAGCGTTACTGTTGGCGCATTCACTGGTGTCCCGAGAACTGGAGCGCGCCAACACACTGCTCGCCAGCGCACAAACCAGAGCGCCGCTGTGCCCCTTCGGCAGCGCCACGGATCGCTCAAGAGCATTGGAGAAGGTGGTGGCGCGCTTCTTTATCGATGCTGTGCAACCCTGGCTGGTGCAGTTGCGCCAGAGGACTGAACTGCTAATGACCCCTGCCAGAAGCCTCGAGGCACCGCTGTCGGCCACATTGAGCCCTGGGTATCGAGCTTGGATGGCGGAGCGAGACCAGGTACTAAACGATCAGACCGCGCTCATTCGAGCGCACATTGCAAACATTCAGGCCACCTTGTCTCAGTGTGCCCCAAATGAGTCAGATAACGGGCAAGGTTTCTCGAGTATCAGACAGCAGCAGGGCTAAACCGACCTCAGCTCCAAATAGGCGGGGGTGGTTTAGGGACCAGCAAGACTTTCCAGCATCTTCCCGCACGGTGCGCAACGCGTCATCCTTGGCACTGCGATGCTCGGCCAACCCTGCTACATTAGCGCAAGCATTCAAATCAATTAGTGGAGAAAGTTGTGAAGCTGATCCGACTCACCGTCGCCGCACTCGTCACCCTGGCACTGGCCGCTTGTGCCACCAAACCACCGGAGCCCGCGGTGGACTTCGCCCCTGACTACAATTTCAGCCAACCCAAGACCATTGGCTTTTATGCCATGAGTGGCGAGGTGACTGGCAACAATCCCACTGAGCTGACCGACTTTCAGAGAGACCGCATCGATGCAGCGTTGCAGGGAGCTCTTGAAGCAAAGGGTTTCGTGTTCGTCGATAAAACTGCTGACGCCGATCTGCTGATGAGCTGGCACCTGAATCTCATGGAAAAAACCGATGTGAAGACCTACAACAACCCTTCCTATGGGGCCTCCATGGGCTACAGCCGCTACAACCGCTACGCGATGTACAACTGCTACAACTGCATGAATCAAACAGACGTCCGCGTCACGGAATACACCCAGGGCACCTTTATCATCGATATGATCGATCCTAATGCGAACGCCTCGGTCTGGCGCAGCGTCACGCAGTCAAAGCTCAAAGACGAGACCATTCGAGATCAGGCTGCGCTAGACGGTGCTGCAATGCGTGTGCTGGCAGGCTTTCCCCCAGGCGCACTCCCGAGCTCACCCTGACGCCATGGTACGCACTGGGTATCTCACCCAGTGCGTCAGCCAACTTGGCCTCAACCTGAGCGGATGACTACCCCTAAGGGGGCACTTGAGGCAGAGGTCGTCGCCCCCTACTCTGGTTGCAACTTAGTCAGGCGGCAATCATGAAAGTTATCAGCAGCAAGGCACTACCCAGTCCGTGCCCGATTCCGGGGCGCGAGGCTCGAACCACCAGCATTGGTCTGGTCCAGACGCGATGGTACGACTCCCCGGAAGCCCATACCGCACAGTTAACGGAAGGCGTAAGTGCCTGTGCTGGCGCGGGCGCAAACGTGGTGTTCCTGCCCGAACTGACCCTGAGCCGCTATCCAGCAGATACACGACCAGAGGGCCCCGCGGATGCCTCCGCCGAAGATCTAAATAGCGGGCCGAGTCTCGCGCTGGCGCGCGAGCTCGCTAGGGACTGCGATGTGCACGTCCAGATCTCCCTTTTTGAACGCTCGGGGGCCAGTGATCAGCGCGGCCTCAACACCTCTGTCATTGTCGCGCCCAACGGCGAGTGTGTGGGCCGCACGCGCAAACTCCATATTCCAGTCACCGAGGGATACTTCGAGGATCACTACTTCGCAGAGGGGCCCCCCGATGACCCCTACCCTGTGCACACAGTTGAACTGGACGGACTGGACCTCAAAGTGGGCAACCCCACCTGCTGGGACGAGTGGTTCCCGGAAGTGGCTCGCTGTTACGCTCTGGCCGGCGCCGACGTGCTCTGCTATCCCACTGCCATCGGTTCCGAACCCGACTACCCGGACTTCGACACCGCTCCGCTTTTGAGGCGGGTAGTGGCCGGTCATGCCGCGGCCAATGGCTTGTTTATTGCCCTACCCAACCGCTTTGGTTCGGAGGGGCTCATCGATTTTTATGGCTCCAGCTGCGTGATCGATCCCTTTGGTCGTGTACTGGTCGAGGCACCGCGGGACGAAGCGGTCGCGTTGGTGGCAGAAATCGATCTGGGGCACCGGGACGATTGGCTGACCCTGTTCCCCTTTTTCGCCACCCGGAGACCCGACACCTACGGCGCACTGACCGCTGACAAGGTGAACCCGCGACAACCCAATGGCGCCGCAAAGGACGGGGGCATTCCCGGCATCAAACAGTGACGCGCGCCCGTCGTATGCCGCCAGAGTGGGATCCGCATGCGGCCACCTGGATGGGATTCCCGCGAGACAGCTACACCGAATCCGGTCTGAGTCGTGAAGACGCGCAACGCGCCTGGTCGGAGGTGGCCAATGCTATCAGCAACTTCGAACCGGTTCGGATGCTATGTCACCCGGAGGATCTGCCCGCGGCAAAGCGCAGGCTGTCGTCATCCATCGACTTAATCCCTGTGACCCTGAACGATGCCTGGCTGCGGGATATCGGGCCAACATTCGTGTTTGAGGATGACGCACTCGTCGCCATCGACTGGCAATTTAATGGATGGGGCCAAAATACCGAGTTCGAGTGGGGTCATGACGATGCCATCGCCTGCCAGATCGCCGGGACCTTGGCGGTGCCGAGTGAGCGCGCCAAAATCGTCAACGAAGGGGGTGGCATCCATGTAGATGGCCAAGGCACGGTGCTCCTCACCGACACCGTTCAGCTGGATCCAGCGCGCAACCCTGGCCACAATCGAGAAAGCATTGCAGCGCACATTCACAACACACTGGGCACGAACCGCGCCATTTGGCTATCCAAGGGGCTGTGGCGGGATAACTTCCTCAACGGCACCAAGGGTCACGTGGACATTGTGGCCTGTTTCGCGCCGGATGGGCGTCTGCTGGTCCACCGACAAACCAACGAGGATCACCCTGATTTCGCGCTGTGGGAGACGCTTACTCAACAATTTAGCGACGAGGGTGTTGAGGTGTTATCACTCGAAGCCCCCCTGACACTGAAAGATAATCGTGATTGGGTCGACTACAGTTATATTAATCACTATGTCTGTAATGGTGCAGTCATCTGCCCGAGCTTCGATGATCCCCGCGATAGCGCTGCCCGCGAGCGGCTGGAGGATGCCTATCCCGGTCGGGATATTCAGATGCTGGATGCCAGAGCGCTGTTTGCCATGGGCGGGGGTATCCACTGCATTACGCAGCAACAGCCGAGCGGAGTGAGCTAAATCCCTCTATACTCCGCGCTCCTTAATTTAGCGGGTATTCGCCCAGCTACGACCAGCCATGTTCACCTACATCAATCCAGACATCCGCGAGCGACTGATTCGAGACGGCAAATTATTCCGTATCGACGCCGATGGCGCGGAGGTGGAGATGGCGGAAGCTCCGGGTCCAGGCCTGCACCTCAACCTGATGGGTCCGATTCCCTTGCCGCTGGCCCGTGGTCACAGACAACCCACTGTGCAGTGGTATGCGAGTGTGAGGAGTACCGAGCTCAGCGAGGTTGAGCATCTCGCCAGCACCCTCAGAGAGCAGGGAGGTCAACACCTTTTTTCTCACCTTGCCTCCAGCATGGCAGTCAACAGCGTGCTGGTGATTGGGGAGCCCGAAAAGAGCGATAACCCTCTGGTACGGGTTCACTCAAGTTGTCTTACTGGCGATGTGCTGGGATCTCGACGGTGTGAGTGCGGGCCTCAGCTGGAGTCAGCGCTGGACCGCATCGCGGATGATGCAGAGGGTGGTTATCTGATTTATATGGCGGGCCACGAGGGCCGTGGGATTGGCCTGTGGGCCAAAGCCGCCACCTATCTGCTTCAGGATGCTGGGGAGAACACCTATCAGGCGAACCGGTCGCTGGGACTGCCCGACGATTCCAGAGATTTCTCCGACGCTGCGGTGCTGCTTAAACATTTTGGGCGCGGCCGCAGACTGCGGCTGTTAACCAATAACCCCAAAAAGCAGGAAGACCTGACTGCATTGGGCGTACCTCATATCGAACAGGTGAAGCACGTATGTGGTGTCGATGACCACAACCTCCAGTATTTGAAGGCCAAGCGAGATTGGGGACATAAACTCGGCGAGGACGATCTGGCCACCGAAGATTAATGCGGTGACGACCCGAGAGGAGCAGCGCCAGCGTCGATCAATAGCGGGCTGACTTCATCGCCTTCAATTCAACCATTCTGGCAAGGGCTCACGGCCCAGCGGCAGCTCCATGCTGTTATCGACCGCCTGATGGGCGTGCCCCACCATTTCGTCGTAGGCACTGCGCTGTCGCAGAAAAAATTCACAGGTCACCGCCTTGCGCAGCGTGCGTTGCATCTCAAGCAAATTTCGGGTTTTGAGGACCTTCCCCTGGCGATCAGCAATCACGCGCTCCTCACCGTCAATGCGCGCGTGCGCTATGTACAGGCTCAGGTCGACCGACTCGATGACTACATCCGTCACGCCCATATTGCCCAGCTCGCCCAACGATACCTTCATGTCCTTTTCACCCGCGTCCCATTTCTATTGCGCAGAACCATGTGCCTTCAGTCGGCGCTTTGTCACGTCGCTTATAAAAGCTACGATTCCTGCTTTTCAGCGGTTTGCTTCTTTGCTGAACCTTCCCGATTAAGAGCGACAAAATCCGGACAGCATCCCGGCTTGCGCAGCGGACCTGAGACCATGCCACGATGACCGAGACAACGCAGCACATCGCATTCTCGCGCGCTGGACAGCCGCTCGACACCCTACCCCGTTGTAGCGGCGTTTACCGATTTTTTGACACCGAGGGCTCACTGCTCTACGTGGGCAAAAGCGTTGATATTCACAGCCGGGTGATGCAACACCTTAATGAAGGCCGCAAACCCGGCCGGCATCAGCGACTCATGTCACAGGTCGCCCATATCGACTGTCAGCTCACAGCGGGCGAGATCGGAGCGCTGCTCCTTGAGAACGCTGCTATCAAATCTGAAGTGCCGCTATTCAATCGACGCCAACGCCAACTCCGACGCCTCTGGACCATCTGGCTTCAGCCTGCCACCGACGGGTTTCTGAAACCCATTGCCATCGACTTTGCGCCCACCGGGGTGCGTAAAACCGACACCTATGGGTTATTTGCCAACAAGCATCGCATCACAACGAGCCTACAAAACCTCGCTAGGGATCACGCGTTGTGTCTAAGGGTCATGGGCTTGGACAAAGGAAAAGGCGCCTGTTTTCAGCATCAGTTGGGGCGCTGCGATGGAGCCTGCACAGGCCAAGAAAGCACTGACTCCCATAACCAGCGGCTGCTTGATCAGTTGGATCGGCAACGCATCGCTGCCTGGCCTTTTAGTGGGCCGCTGCTTCTGGCTGAGCAAACGATACATCCTGTCGAGCACCAACCAGAGCGGCAATTCCATCTAGTGGATCAATGGGCCTGGCATGGCTGCTTTGATTCGCAGGAAGATGCCAAAGGCGCGCTGGTGAACCCTGTGAAAATCGCCTTCGACCGAGACGCTTACCGTTTGATTTATAGCGCGATCTATCGCGGACGGGTGGCACTGCAGGATGCCCTGACTCAACGTCCGCTGGTTAACCCGCTGCTTGCAGAACGACAAGCTGCTTCATGAATGTCGTGTGGTTCAAGCGAGATCTCAGGCTGGCTGACCACGCCCCGCTGGCCGCAGCCATCGATCGCGGTGAGCCGCTGCTCCTTCTTTATATAGTGGAACATTCGCTACTGAGTGACCCCCACTACCGGGGCAGGCACTGGCACTTTATTGCCCAATCCCTGAAGACCATGAACAACGAGCTGGCACCGCTAGGAGTCCAGATTCAGATCCTCGAGGGTGAACCCCTTGCATTGCTGAACACCCTCCATCGATTAAAACCGATCAGCCACCTATTTAGTCACGAAGAGACGGGGCTGGAGGTCACATTTGAACGAGACCGACAGATCGCCGCTTTCTGTGCTGCGCAGGGTATCGAGTGGCACGAGTACCAAACCAATGGCATCCAACGCGGACGGCGCGACCGCCGCGGCTGGAATCGGGCCTGGCAGCGTGCCATGAGCGATAGCGAGATACATGTGGACCTCGAGGTGCTACCAAGCCTCTGCCAAACCTTGCCTTCTCCTTTGGAAGGCGCACGTAGCGAGCGCCTAGAGGGTTGGCAGCAACACAATGCGGCCTTTCAACGCGGCGGGGCAGCCGCCGGTAAGGAGGTGCTTCAGAGCTTTTTGGAGGAGCGAGGACATGGCTATCAGCGCCATATCTCTAAGCCGGCGAGCAGCCGAGTGCACTGTTCGCGGCTTTCACCCTACCTGGCTTGGGGCAATCTCAGTCTGCGGCAGGCCTACGGCGCCCTGAAAAAGAGACAGGACCGAGGCGGCTGGACTCGCGCGCTCGCTGCGTTCGAATCCCGCCTGCACTGGCACTGCCATTTCATCCAAAAATTTGAAATGGAATGCCGCATGGAGTTTGAAGATCTCAACAGGGGATATCTTGCTCATCCCCGCCGTCATGATCCCGACCGACTCGACGCTTGGCGTGAGGGTCGAACCGGCTATCCACTGATTGATGCCTGCATGCGCTGTTTGATGCAGACTGGGTATCTCAACTTCCGCGCACGCGCCATGGTGGTGTCCTTTCTGACACATCATCTCTGGCAGGACTGGCGTGTGGGCGCTGCCTGGTTGGGCTCGCTGTTCCTTGATTTCGAGCCCGGCATTCACTACCCGCAAATGCAAATGCAAGCGGGCGTCACGGGCATCAATACCATTCGCATCTACAACCCGGTGAAGCAGTCGCTGGATCATGATCCGGAGGGGGCCTTCATCCTTGAGTGGGTCCCCGAACTGGCAGACTTACCTACGCCACTCATTCACCAACCTTGGCTCCTCTCTCCCATGGAGCGACAACTGCACCCCATCGATTACCCCGAACCTATCGTGGACCTGAAGGTGTCATACCCTTTTGCCCGGGATGCACTGTGGAAGCTCAAATCGGATCACGGCGTGCTGCGAGAGAAAGCCCGCATCCTCAACCAGCATGTGGAGCGGCGCGGCGCGCGATAACGCTTTCCCTGCTGAGCCGCTTTGATATGCTGGCAGGGTGATGAACCATCGGGGAAAAGGAAGATGCTGGTGATTCTTTGGATTGTAGGCGCGCTGGTGGCAATCGTCGTCTTGGCGATGCTTCTGGTGCCCATGTTTATTGACGAGCAGGCCTTGCTCGACATGGCACAGGAGCAGGTGCAGACCCAGGCAGGCGGAGAGTTGATTGTTAACGGCGATGCCGAGCTCAGCTTCTTTCCGCGTTTCGGGCTGAGACTCGAGGATACGACGCTCAACCTGCCTGCTCAGACTGAATATGATCAGCGCATCAGCGCCACGATCACGGAGCTCGACGTCGGACTCTCTCTGTTACCGCTGCTAGGTGGCAACGTCGACATTGGTACCATTGTGATCGCCGGCGTCACGGCAGATATCACCGAACCCCAGGCGCTGCCGCCTGCGCCAGAACCCCGCCCCATCATGAGTGATCGGGAATGGGAAAAACGCGGTGAAATCATTCGACAAACCAAGGGGCAGGAGCGCCAAAGACAGTTGGATGAGGGTGGCGGTGTCTCAGGGATCGCCATTCTGGCCGAGACGATCCAGATTGAAGACATTACCGTGATCCAGCGCGCACGAGACGGCGAGCTGAGCAGTGAAATTCGCATTCAGGCACTGACCCTGACCGACGTCAACACACGGAACGAGCCTATGCAACTTGAAGGTGCGCTGACCGTTCTCGGCGATGGGTCAACCGCACCACTGGACATTGCGCTGGATGGCGCTATCCGGATTGCAGCCGATTTCAGCAAAATTGAAATCGAAGACCTCCAGACCAAAGTGGTCGGCGCATTAACCAAGCCGGTTGAGAGTGCATTGAATGGCGCGTTTGTGGTGAGTCCTGCGAAGGCCGACTTTACGTTGAGTGCGAGCCTGCCTGGTGGGAATGTGACCGGACAGTTGGTCTGGTCAGCGCTGGAAAGCCCGGAGATCAAGCTTGACATCAACACTGCGCGATTGGACGCGGATCAGATTCAGCCTGCGCCACCGCCCACATCAGCTGCCAATGGGGGCGCACCCCAGACGGAAACGCCTCCTGCTCCCGCGCCAGCCGGCAGTGAAGCAGGGAGCGGTGCTCCCGTGCCTCTGCCAGTAGGACCGCTGCGTGATCTTGATCTCGAGATGCGTGTCGCCGCAGACGAACTCATCGCAGGCGGACAGTCCATCAGTGATGCGCAGGTTTTCATGCGCGTTCGCGATGGGGTCGCCAACATCGACTACATACGAGGCGTGCTGCATCAGGGTCAGCTTGATACTCGCGTGATGCTGAATGCGCGGCGCCCGGTCGTAGAAGCTGAGATCGAAGGCGGTCTCAAGGGTGTCAATATGGACCTCTTGCTCGCCAGCATGGGAAACACCGACGCGGCATCGGGCCGCATTGAGATGGGCTGGGATCTCGAAACCGAGGGCGTCACCGCGGATGATCTGATGGCGGCGCTGGACGGCGACGTGACGGCCAAAGGTCAGGATCTAGTACTGCAAAAAGTCTCAGTGCAGGGGCTGGTGTGTAACGCAGTTGCCATTGTCAACAAGATACCGCCGATCTCGGGTTTACCAGCCAATACCCCCGTCACAGACTTGTCATTAGCGGTGGATTTTGATGATGGTTTGGGTGATATCGAAAAGCTGCGATTCTCCACTCCTGGGGTGGTGATGAAAGGTTCAGGTGATATTGATCTCAGTTCAATGGATTTTGGCTTCCGCATGGAAGGACAGGTTAATAACGAGATCACCGAGGTGAGCCCGCAATGCATCATCGATCAGCGTTACGCAGGCGTCGACTGGCCAGTGGATTGTGCCGGCAATCTGGCGTCAGAGAGTGGTGCTGCCTGTAAAGTGGATGTGGCGAGCATCGCAGAACAGATCCTGAAGAACGAGGCTCAGCAGCAAATGCAGGACACCATCGAAGAAAAGGCGGGGTCCTTTCTCAAGAAGCTCTTCGGTGACTGACCCGTATCGTTGGACCGGGGGTGCCTATGCCTCCGGGCTTTGACCACACGTACGCTCGCCTGGGACCAGCTTTTAGCGCACCTCAGGCACCGGACCCGGTGTCTGATCCCCAACTGTTGTTGTGGAATCAGGCCTTGGCTGACACATTGGGTTGGTCAGGCGATCCGAAATCCGATCCGCAACAACTCGCCGCATTGGCAGGCAACACGCCGTTGCCCACCAGTCATCCCATTGCCACCGTCTACGCCGGTCATCAGTTCGGGCAGTACAACCCGCAACTCGGTGACGGCCGCGCCACCCTGCTCGGGGAGTGGCTAACCCCTTCGGGCGAGCGATTCGACATTCAGCTCAAGGGCGCGGGGCCGACCGCGTACTCCCGGGGCGGTGACGGGCGCTCCCCGATCGGCCCTGTGATCCGTGAGTATCTCGTGTCTGAAGCCATGCACACGCTCGGTGTTCCCACGACCCGGGCACTCGCCGCCGTCGCCACCGGCGAACCCGTAGTCAGAAACCAGATCGAGCCCGGCGCCATTCTGACCCGGGTAGCCAGTAGCCACCTGCGAGTCGGTACCGTGCAGTACTTCGCCATGACCCGCGGCGGCGATGACGTGGCGGCGCTGGTGGATTACGTGGTCGACCGCCACTTTAGTGCCACAGCAGCGGCAAGTGATCAACCAGCCGCCGTGACCTTGCTCGAAGGCGTATGTGAGCATTTTGCGCGGCTGGTCGCACATTGGCAGGTGCTCGGCTTTGTGCACGGCGTCCTGAATACCGACAACGCGCTCCTCTGCGGACAGACCATCGACTATGGTCCCTGCGCCTTTATGGACCACTTCGATCCCAAGGCCTGCTTCAGTTCTATCGACCGACAGGGGCGCTACGCCTGGCCCAACCAGCCGGGGATCATGCATTGGAATCTGGCGGTGCTGGCTGAGTGCCTGCTGCCCCTTATCAATGAGGATGCCGAAACGGCGCAGCAGGTTGCGCAAGAGATCGTCGATCGGTATCCGGCGCGCTTTCATGCCCACCATCAGCGCTGGCTCGCCGCCAAGCTGGGCCTCGACGCAGTGACCGAAGCAGACGGCGCGTTAATTCAATCGTTCCACGAGCTGCTGGCTACCGAAGGCCTGGATGTAACGCTGGCATTCCGGTGGCTCGCCGAGCTGGCCAACGATTCCCTCGACCACACACCCCTACCAGAGCTCTTTACCGCCCCGCCAGCATTGCTGAGCTGGGCGGACGACTGGCAAACCCGACGCAAAGCCAACAAAGGCGACGCATCGGCCATCACCGCCGCCCTGTATTCCGTGAATCCGACTATCATTCCGCGCAACCACCTCGTGCAAAAAGCCATCGATCTCACTGAGTCGGGCGAATTGGCATGGGTGAAGTCGCTGGTCGATCGCGGCCAGCGGCCTTTCGAGTGGCAGGACGGAGATGTTGAGTGGGCCAGATCGCCCGAACCCGAGGAGCGCGTGACCCGCACTTTTTGCGGCACCTGAGCCACCTAGAGGGCGGAAATCAGTGCGCGATCATGACGGGGCCGGACCGGTCACCGTATAATTCGGCATCCGATACGGAGACACCCCATTGACCACCGAGTTTCTCGGCAAGCAACTGTCAGGCCCTTTCACTATCCCCTCGGGTATTGTGACGACCGCTCCCGCCATCATTCAGCGGGTGATGGACACCATGCCCGAGATCGGCGTCATCACCACCAAGAGCATTGGCTTTGAGCCACGCCTTGGCAACCGGGAGCCTGTATACAGCCAGTACGCGCCCGGCTGCTTCGTCAATGCCGTGGGCCTGACCAACCCGGGCGTCGAAGCAGCGCTAAAGGGCTTGCAGCAACTCTCCGTGCCGGCTGATCGCTTTTTATTGGTGTCGATTTTTGGCGGATCCGTAGAAGAGTTTGTCGCGGTGGCTAAACAACTCGCCCCCGTCGCAGATGGCCTAGAACTGAATCTTTCCTGCCCTCATGCCAAGGGCTACGGCATGGCCATGGGCCAAGACCCCGAGATGGTCCGCGAGGTCGTCGCCGCGGTCTGCGACGCCGTCGATATACCCGTCATCCCCAAACTGACGCCGAACGTCGATGACATCGCCGTCATCGGCCGCGCCGCGTTGGAAGGGGGCGCGTCAGCACTGTGTGCCATCAATACCGCGGGGCCCGGCTACACGGAGAGCCACGGTCACCCGGTGCTCAGCAATGGCATGGGCGGCATGTCGGGCAAAGGCGTGCTCCCTACCGCGTTAAAGGCGCTGAAAGCGCTTCGCGCAGAGACAGACGTCCCGCTCATTGGCTGTGGTGGCCTGTCTTCCGCCGCAGACTGTCGAGATGCTATCCATTGCGGGGCCACTATTCTGGGCATTGGCTCGGGACTGACCGGCATGAACACTGACGAAGTGCAGCACTACTTTGCCGACCTGGCTCGAGATCTCGCTGAAGGCAACGATGCGGCAGGAGAACGGGTTCGCTTCGATATGGACATGGGCTTCAAGCCCTATCGCGTCGTCGCCAACGATATCGTCTGTGACGACATTACCGTGGTCACGCTGGATGGCGACCTGGACATTCATGCCGGGGAATATGTTTTTGTCTGGATACCGGGTGTGGGTGAAAAACCCTTCTCTTGCCTGACCCATAACCCGGTCCGTTTAGCGGTGATCAATGTCGGGCAATTCACGGATCATTGCTACCAGCTCTCACCGGGTGACGCGGTGTATCTGCGTGGCCCACACGGCGTGGCTGTCACACCGCCCGAGGATGCCCACATTGTCTGTATCGCTGGAGGTACTGGTCTGGCCGCGGTGTACCAGATTGCCGAGGACTTCGGCAGCAACGACAACCCGGTCGACATTTTTGTCGGCGCCCGATCAGCAGATCGACTTTACTTCCGTGACGAATGTGAGGGCATCGCACGCGTCACCATCGCCACCGATGACGGCAGCGCCGGATTCGAGGGCCGGGTGAGCGACGCATTAGCCGCGTTCCTTGCCGACCAGCCCGCCGAGGCACTGGCCAAGATGGTGTTTTATAACTGCGGGCCCGCCGCCATGATCCATGCGAGTGAGGCGGTGCAAAAAGAGGTTGTCTCCTCGGATCGCATCTTCAGCGCTATCGACTATCTGACCAAATGCGGGGTCGGCATCTGTGGCGCCTGCGCCTCGCCGGACGGCCGCCGAATCTGCGTAGACGGCCCCTTCATCACGGATGGTTTGGCCCAGCGCCACGCGGCATCTGGCTGATAAATCACCTTCACGGCCAGCATTCAAGCTGCTACAACCTAGCACTCTCCTGAACGCCCTACTCGCCCCTGAACGCCCTACCCGCCCCTGAAGCCCCATACTCGGGCCGTGCCAAAGCTGACAAGCACCTCGCAGGCGGTTGACTGAAGGGCAAATCGCGTCATCATGCTCTCTCAAAGCTCTCCCGAGAGACGGAGCCCATCGGTATGAAAGAAAATCTGCTGCAGCAAGACAAACTCGCCTGGAAACATTATTCAGAGGGCGAGGATCATCCATTTCCGGTCAGTTACTGGGGCTCTATTTTGGATATTGATGATGCAGGTCATGTCAGTGCGTTGTATCGCTGGGATCCGGGCCAGTTTTGCCATTTTCACCGGCATGTCTGCGCCACTACCTCCATCGTTCTCGAAGGAGAGTTGCACGTGAAAACCATTGAAAATGGCGAAGTGGTCGACACCACCATCAGGCGCGTTGGGGACTATGCCAAGAAACCTCCGGGTGACGTGCACATGGAACAGGGTGGGCCTGACGGCGCGCTGGTGCTGTTTGAGCTGTATGCGCCAGATGGTCAATTGACCGAACAGCTGGACCAGGACGGCAACACACTGCGCACCCTCTCAACAGATGACCTACGACGCTTTTTCAGCAAACAGCAAAGGGCGGCCTGAAGCTACCACTGCTTATCGAGGTTCATTCCCATGACCGGAGACATTCACCCGCTGGCACCCCACTCTCTGCCGCCTTTTGTCGGTGCTGCCGACGGCAGTGACCCACTATTCTCTGCGATCATCTTTATCGTGATCCTTGCTGTACTGGGTGTCGGCGTGTTTTACCTCAAACTGCACGCCATACCCGAGCAGCTGGCACACAAGCATGGCAATACCCAGTCCCAGCTGATCATGGTCCTGGCGTTATTGGCGCTGTTTACGCACAACAATGTTTTCTGGGTGGCGGCGTTGATCCTCGCGCTCTTGAAGCTCCCCGATTTTCTGACGCCCATCAACAGCATTTCGGAGTCACTGAAAAAAATGACTCAGGAAGAAGCTGAGGCGCCAGCTGGGGTGGTTGAGCAGGCAGAGGAGAAACAGTAACCATGTTGGAACTGATTCTCTGCTCCTTGGTCACCGTACTGCCGGACTACCTCTTTCGCCGTTACCGACAAGGTAAGCGCTGGGGTGATCAGATCACTTTCTTCACCATGTGGTATGAGTTGCGCTGGGGTATTACTGCTTGTCTGATTCTGACCGTCAGCTTTATTACGGTTGTCTTTTACTACCATCCGTCGACCACCAACGCGGGGCCTTATTTCCGCACTATCCCTCTGCTGCCAGAGGGCGGCGGCCGGGTCGAGGAGGTCTTTGTCAGCAACGGTGAGGCCGTCTCCGCAGGGGACCCGCTCTTCAGCTTGCTCGACAGTGCGCAGGTCGCCGGCGTTAACGTCGCCGAAAGTCAGCTAACCCAGATTTCATCAGCGTTTGCGCAAGCCGAGGTACAACTTGAAGGGGCCAGAGCGACCCTGACGCAGGCGGAAAGCGCTCTGGCGCAAGCTGAAAATGAGTTGGCCAAGAAGACCGAGCTATCAGCTCGAGGTCAGCAATTAGTGAGCAAAATTGAAATTGAGCGGCTGGAAAATACCGTCGCCCAACGTCGTGGCGGCGTGCAAGCGGCAAAAGCCAATATCACGGCGGCGGAGACGCAAATCTCCGACGTATTGCCCGCACAACGCGAAAGCGCGCAACGCCAGCTGGAACAGGCGCAGGTGGCACTGGACAAAACCGTGGTCTATGCGGGCGTCGACGGCCAAGTGGCGCAGTTCTTTTTGCAGCGCGGCGATTACGTGAATCCCATTTTACGTCCGGCGGGCGTGCTGATTCCCTCTGATGGCCCGGAGTCAGGGCGTTACCAGATTGCAGCGGGTTTCAATCAGCTCTCCGCGCAGGTGATTAAGCAGGGAGTCATTACCGAAGTAGTCTGCATGTCGAAGCCTTTTACGGTCATCCCCATGGTGGTGACCAGAGTGCAGCCGGTCGTGGCTGCTGGGCAGTTAAAGCCAGCAGATGTATTACTGGACGCGCAGCAACGCGCGCGGCCGGGCACGCTCACCGTTGTCATGGAGCCCCTGTATGAAGGGGGCCTGAGCGAAGTCATGCCGGGTAGCAAATGTATTGCCAATGCTTATACCAGCAACCATGAGTTGCTCGAAGAGGGTGACCTAGGATTTGGCGAGACATTGTTCCTGCACATGGTCGACACCGTGGGCGTGATTCACGCCATCATTCTGAGAATGCAGGCGCTCCTGATGCCCGTGCAAATGTTGGTCTTCGCCGGCCACTGATCTTTGTGGCGCCGGTGATTCGCCGGCGCCGACTCAATAGATCGTGCCAGAACAATACACCCGGACACAGATTCCTAAGATCCGAGACTGATCCCGGCTCGTAACGGTTACACCCACTAAAAGGTGCACCTTGTTATGTGCTTAGCCCTCACCAATACCCGTCATCGTCCGACACCCGCGAGCCGTCTCGTACAGCGCCTATCGGCCATGCACCGCCACTCTGGACATCTGGGGGTATTTAGTAGGGGGTCTGCCCTGTTCGGCATGTTGTTGTTAACCGCTTGCGGTAGCACTTCTGTGGATGACTATCAGGCGCGAGAGCCCGCCTTCGCGCCAGAGGACTTTTTTAATGGCGCGTTGACTGCACACGGCGTGGTGAAGGATTTTTCCGGCACGGCGATCCGCCATTTCAGCGCAGATATCGTTGGATGTTGGTCAGACGGCGTCGGGACGCTGGATGAGGATTTTGTGTTTGACGACGGAGAGCAACAGAAACGCTTTTGGACACTCACACCCAATGGCGATCAGACCTACATTGGCACCGCAGGGGATGTGGTCGGCGAGGGTTTAGCCCGCTGGCAAGGCAACGCGATGTTTCTCGACTACACGCTTCGCATCGAACTGGAGGACGGCCCCATCGAGGTGAAGATCGACGACAGGATGTATAGAGTCAGTGACAACGTGGTGATTAATGAGTCGAAGATGCGCAAGTTTGGCTTTGGCGTAGGTGAAATTCTGTTGACCATTATTCGGCATCCAGAGCAGGTCGCTGACTGCCCCTCTTGATGAGGTAGCGTCTCGCGCGCTACTGAGAGGAGCTCTCTAGTCAGAGTTGCGACCGAAACGTAACCGTTAAGTGCAAGTCCGAATCATCGATACCATGCTCTTCGCAAAATCGACTTAGAGCCCCTCTGACATCTACTGATATAAAAAACCCCGCGGTGAGCGGGGTTTGTAATCAGCCGCATATCAAGCGGGCTTTTTCCTCCAGATTTGCAGCAACTGCATGAGCACGATCGACAGAATAAAAACGACCTGTATCGGACTCACTGCTGGAAGCCCTGAAACTTGATCCATGAAGTTTTGTGCGGCAGGCGTCAGCGCCGCACTCTCACCAATCATGCTAAACCCAGCACCGATGTCTTGAAAGAGCTGATTGGTATTGATCATCAACATGGTCATGAAAGTACCCACTGAAAGGCAGTATGCCGTGACCAGGATTTTGCCAAGAATCGGCGCATCGCCACTCATGTAGATATTGTTAGTCATCCTGAACCCTAACCAGATCGCAACGATGTAACCTAGAAACCACACGGCGTTGCCAGACATAAATCCGGCAAGCAAAGTCCACATATCCAGTTCAGTCATGTTTTCCCCTTATCGTTATTGGTTTTTGCCTTCCGGCAAGCTCAGTATCTTTGCTGGGCAAAATTAAGCAAGTACCTTCAGCAGCTCAATACACTAGCTAGCTTCGTGAGCGAGCAATACAGCGATCACGTGTGGCGCAGCTCAACTTGCGCGCGGGCTAGGCTCCAGAAATTCAAACTCATTAAGCTTGATGTCATCCATACCCATCTGATCGAAGGGGTCCTCGAGAAGATCCTGCAGGTTGTAGAGAGAGATCAGAACAAATCCGTTGATGCTGTTGAGGAGGTAGATCAGCCATCGCGGATCGTCGTGGAGGTTGTAAACGAGATTCGGCGTAAAAATAAAGGGTAAGAAATAGAGCGATATCAATAGGTAGGCACGTAGGCTCACGGGCGTACCGTGAATCTTGATGCCATTGAGACTCTCAATATTTTCCTGAATATCCTGAATGACACGCATCATTTTCAGGCTGGCATTGCCAGAGATGGCCTCATTACTAGGCGTGCTGAGGGCATAGATTTGGCGAATCACATCACGCACTTCATCCATACCGTGATGCTCCGGATCTTTGAGACTGTGAGTAAAGCGCTCCGACAAGCGTCGCATCAAAGCATGGATCTCACGTTTCTCTTCCAGCGGAATCTTGATGTTGTTTTCGAGACCGAAATAAAACGCGCTGATCGCCGCCTTCAATGCACTGAGGACGCGAATCGCCAGCTGCCGGCGCCGAAACGCCTCGCGAATGGTGAAGACCAGCGGGAATAGCACCGCGATACTGAGGAAAATCCAGTCCACGTTGTAGGCATAGTCAAGCCGCAGGCACACGTAGGTCGACAGGATGCAAAGGGCGACGATGATAAAGGTGCGGTGATTGATGATTTCCAGATACTTGCGCATCAGATCTCCCATCAGGACTGTCGTCGCATATTATGCGTGAGGCGAACTGGTGGCAATGCGGTGCGATAGCGGACAATGGCGCCGACAGCCCGTCATGTTGCACTGCCCCCCCCGCTCTGAGAGCATCGGATAGCTATCAGCACTTCAATACCAAAAAAAGTGACAAGAATAATGTGCTCATTGACTAAAAAAATTAGCTCCCTTGCGTTTGCCTGCTGCGGATTAATTTCTCCGGCTGCCCTGCTCGCAGACCCCGAAATACTGGCTCACGATGCCTTGTTCAACAGTGACGAGCCTTTAGCGATAACCCTTACAGGCCCTTTCAAAACCCTCGACAAGCAGCGCGACAAAACCGCCGAGTATGAGGTGGGGTCACTCTCCTACGATGGTCCCGATGGCCCAATTAACATTGAAACGCGGTACACGCCTCGAGGCAACTTTCGTCTGGAGAAGGAAAACTGCTCGCATGCGCAGCTGTGGTTAAACCTGAAAAAGAAACAGACTCGGGAAACCCTATTTGCCAATCAAAACAAGCTCAAACTGGTGGTGCAGTGTCGAGACAGCAATCGGTATCAATCATACTTACGCAAGGAGTATCAGGCATACCGCATGCTCAATCTGATTACCGATACCAGTTACCGGGTGCGCTGGTTGACCGTGACTTATCAGGATCTGCAAGGCAAAAAGCCCCGAACTCAACCGGCGTTTCTGATCGAGCATAAAAGCCGTGTAGCGGATCGATTGAATCTCAATACGGTCGACGCAGAGCGCATCAGTCGTACCGAGCTAGACCCGGAGCATGCCACTCTAGCCGCCCTGTTTAATTATTTTGTTGGCAACGCAGATTTTTCAATGATTGCGGGAACAGGAGGCAGCTGCTGTCACAACTCCAAACTGTTTCGCGCTGACGACGGGCCTTATATCCCCGTGATTTACGATTTTGACTCATCGGGTTACGTGGATGCGCCCTACGCAATCCCCCCGGCGAAACTCGGGTTGCGCAACATCCGGCAACGCATTTACCGCGGTTTCTGCACCGATCCCGAGGTGCTTGATGGTGTCCTAAACGAGTTCCGGGATAAGCGCGAATCGCTACTCGCCATTGCCAGCGAGACCGACTTTTCGAGCAAGCGCAGCGCGCGAAAGGGAGTGTCGTATCTGGAGGATTTTTACGACGTGATCGACGACCCCAAGCGCTTTAAGAAAAAAATCACTGAGGTCTGTCGATGACCGCTGTGCGCTTTCGAGGCTGTCGCGGGACTCGGCTGAGATGCTGGCTGCTAGCAACATTACTGATCGCGATTGCCCTACCCGGGCTGGCATACGCGACTCAGGACGACTGGCAAGGTGTAGAGCGTATCGTCGCCATCGGGGATATTCACGGGGACTACGACAACTACATGGCAGTGCTCAAAAATGCCGGCGTAGTCAACCGCAGAGGGCGATGGGCCGCAGGCAAAACTCATGTAGTGCAAGTTGGTGATATTCCGGATCGCGGCCCGGACACGCTTAAGATCATCGAGCACCTACAGAAGCTGGAAAAACAGGCCAAGAAAGCCGGCGGTCGTTTACATCTGCTGATTGGCAACCACGAGCACATGAACATCTCCGGTGATCTGCGCTACGTCCACCCTGGCGAATACGAGGCGTTTGAGACCCGGAACTCTAAACAGCTTCGCAACAATTATTACGCTTACGTGGTGAAAACCATCGAGCAACAGCGCGAGGCGCTGTTAGCCAGTGGCGGTGACGCCGGCAATTTGCCGGTGGCGGACGATGACTTCGAGCGCGACTGGTACGCAGAGCATCCCCTTGGTTTTGTCGAGCATCGGCTTGCCTGGCAAAAAGGTGGAGAGCTGTTCGAATGGACCGCCTCCCACAATACGGTCATTCGCATTAACAAAGTGCTGTTTTTGCATGGAGGCTTGAGCGCCGAATTGCTGCCACTGTCGATCACCGATATCAACGATCGAGTTCGCGCAGAACTCAATCGGGAAGCCTTCGAGGGTGAGCCTCTGGGCACCGCCGACAACGGGCCGCTGTGGTACCGCGGTCTCGCCAGAGGCGACGAGGCCGAGGAGCGCTCCGCTTTGGACCGCGTCCTTGAGCACTTTGATGCAGAGATGATCGTACTGGGACATACCCCCGACCTAAACGCCATCACCCCACGGTTTGGTGGACAGGTGGTGATCATCGACACCGGCATCTCGGCTTACTACGGTTCCCACCTTGCCAGCCTGCTGATTGAGGCCGGCACTGCTACCGCCATTCACGGCCAGCACCGGCTAACGTTGCCCAAAAATACGGCAGGGATTTTGCCGTATTTCAAGGCACTGGCGACAGAGATACCCGATAATCCGCGCTTACTGGCGCACATCGAGGCTCTCTCCAGCCCCCCTACCGAGTCAGGCATGGATGGCCCGGCCGAAACCACCCGCATGGAACGCGCACCGTCGTCAGTCGAATAATGTGCTCGGTCTGACGGCGACATGAGGGCACAACCATGAGCAAACTGCGTGGGTTTTTCACTGAGTTGGTGCGTCGTCAGATGTTCCGCACCGTTGGCGCCTATATCGTCATCGTGTGGGGCCTGGCGCAGGGTCTGGCGGGTTTGTTTCCAAGTTTTGGCGTACCTGACTGGGTTTTACGATCATTTGTCTATGCCTGCATCTTCGCCACCCCCTTGGTGGTGATGCTCGCATGGAAGTATCAGTTCACGATGCGGGGGCTGATTCGCGATCCCGAAGACGAAGAGGCCGAGCTAGATGGCACCGGGCTGTTAAATCGTGCTCGGGCAAAGCACGATACATTGGGTATCAGCCCAATTGTCGTCTCCTGGCAGGGTGAGGGTGAAGTCCCACAGCGGTTAGAAACCAACGAACCGATTGTGATTGGACGCGACACTGGTTGCGACATTGTGGTGCTGAACCCCCACGTGAGTCGCAGCCACGCAGTCATCTGGGCGCACAACAGTGCCTGGTACGTGACTGATCTGAAAAGTGCCAACGGCACCTGGTTAGGCAGCAGCAGCATTGAAGAGACGGTGTTGCGAGACAATGACGTGCTGTCGCTGGACCAGGAGGGTCCGCGGCTCACCGTCAGCGTTGAGGACACGGACGTCACCGTGGTATCCCCTGCAGGTCTGTAAGCCAGTTGCATCTCTCCCTTGTTCGCTTTCTGACCAGCTTCCGGGCCGCTGTCTAAGATCTGAACAGCGTTTACACGACGTATCGGAAGCGACGGACCAAATTGACTTGCAAGGATGCAACTATGAAGACCACCGTATTTTTACGCTCGCTCGTTTTTCTTTTCACTTTTGGTGCACTCGTCGCTTGCGACAGTGACAACAACAGCTCCAGCCCCCCCGCGCCCGAAGAGCCCGCAGCAGAACCCCCCGCGCCAGAACTCGGCTCCATCGTGGATGTCGCGCGAGACGCCGGTAGCTTCTCCACGCTGCTGACCGCACTCGAGGCAGCAGGCCTTGATGCCACGCTGGCCGATGAAGAGGCAGACTTCACTGTCTTTGCGCCAACCGATGAGGCCTTTGAAGCGCTACCCGAGGGCACGCTTGATACGCTGTTGGCTGACACCGACCTTCTCACCGATATACTGCTCTATCACGTCATCACCGACAGCGTGGTGGGTTCCGACACTGCGCTCTCACTGGCGGGGACTACACAGCTCATGGCCAACGAGGCGAAGCTGGCAATCACCGTGCGCGGCGATGCGCTATACCTGAATGAGTCGCTGGTGATCGATACCGACATTGAAGCATCCAACGGCGTGATCCACGTCATTGATGCGGTGCTCACACCGACCGCGATTGGCGAACCCGAGGGCAGCATTGTCGATCTCGCGCTGGCTAGCCCAGACCTCACTACGCTGGTCACCGCGCTGCAGGCCGCCGATCTGGTGGGTGCTCTGGCCGACGAAGACGCGCTGTTTACCGTCTTCGCACCCACTGATGAGGCATTCGCGGCCCTAGGCGAAGACGCCATCGCAGCCCTGCTTGCCGACACCGACGCGCTGACTAACGTGTTGCTGTATCACGTGGTGGCGGGCGCGGCTGTGGACTCAATCGATGCCACTGCGCTCTATGGCCAGATGGTCACGATGCTGAATGAGGCCGACGTGGCGATCGATATCCGCGACGGCGAGCTGTACATCAATGACTCCAAGGTGATCATCAAGGACATTCCCGCCACCAACGGCATCATTCATGTGATCGACATGGTGCTGATTCCCGAATCAGAGGAAGCGGCTGAACCCACAGGGACTATCGTTGATATCGCGCTGGCGGACCCACAGTTCAGCACGTTGGTGACAGCGCTTGAGGCAGCAGACCTCGTGTCGACGCTGGCTGATGAGACCGCGGTATTCACGGTGTTTGCACCGACCGACGACGCATTTGCGCTACTCGGCACAGATACAATCAACAGCTTGCTCGCCGATGTACCGACGCTTACCAACATCCTGACTTATCACGTGATTGGTGATCAGGCCGTGGATGCGGCTACCGCCACCAGCCTTGATGGGTCAGATGTAGAAATGCTGAACGGCGACACCGTCTCGGTATCCGTCCAGGATGGCAAGCTGTATATCAACGACAGCGCCGTGATCGCGGCAGACGTCGTCGCCACCAACGGCGTGATTCACGTGATTGATGCGGTGCTCACGCCCCCTGAGGCCTAAACGCCCGTGGCGGGAGCGCTCCTAACGGAGCACTCCCGCTCGATCTCTCCACCGTGACTCACACTCCACATTCGAAGGCTGGTAGCCACGGCGGTATTGTTTTAGTCTCGCCACTCAGCTGACTGATGTCGCTACTCACTACCGCGCAATTTTTGGATAAGGATAACGCCCATGTCTTTGGTCAACCTCGAGACCCTCAAATCCTCTGTCACAGAGGGCAACGTTGCCCAAGAGCAACTCGAAGCCCTGAGGAAACTTCTGGTCGTAGTTTTAGCAAAAGGTGCCAGAGCGGATCTCAACGCTGATAGCGACGAAGTCAACACGATTATCCAGGTGGTGCGCGACTTTACGGGATTAGAATTGGATGCAGCGACTGTCCGAGCAGAAGCGATTGCTCAGTCTCGTGAGTCATCTTCTAGACCCATTTCCAAGCTGTCATCTGCACTCTCACACGAGCACAAAGTACTGGTTGTGTTAGCCCTAAAAGAGGTGCTGCTCGCTGACCAACAGGTCATTTCTTCGGAAATCGACTACTTCAATGTTGTTGCCTCGGCGCTGCGCGTAAGCTTCGCTGACACTGCTGGCTTATTAGAGGATTAGGGTTAAGAGTGGTGCCGGAGATAGGAGTCGAACCTACGACCTTCGCATTACGAATGCGCTGCTCTACCA
>CALKHC010000146.1 GCA_938091425.1 uncultured Luminiphilus sp.
GGTGCCGATCAGCGCACTAAGACCCGCAAAACAACTCAGTAGATTGTCCAGCCGGGCAGACGTGATCCAGGACTCATCGATTCCTGCGATAGCAGGTGCTTGAGCGTCGTAGAGAGACAGCTCGTAGTCCATTACCCGCGCACCTTGCCATTGAGGATTCTCAGCAGCGAGGATCTGGGCAAGCCAGAGCTTGAAGTCGAACTGCTGGGGATCCCCCAGCATGACCAAGGGCACCACATCCTTCTGAGGATTGACACTCCGCTGTTTGTTGGCCTCCCGGTCGAGATGAATCGCCAGACTGGGCACTACTGCTATCGGTCGAGCCGAGTCAAAGAGCGTGGAGCACAGCTCTCCCGACGCTGTCAGCAGCGTCACGCGACCCGCCATCGCCAGATCACGGTCAAACCAAGGGTTCAGAAGCGCGCCACCATACACATCGACCCCCAACTGTACACAGCCATCGCGGCCTTTAACCGGATTGGGTTTCACCGAGAGATTTGGGCTGTCCGTATGGGCGCCGATCAAACGCAGCCCGGCCTCAGGGTGGCGCTGTCCTGCTCGCACTGCAATCAACGAACTGCCCTGCCGGGTCATAAAATAGCCGCGCCCGGAGGCCATGGCCTCAGTATTAAACCGATCAACCTCCTCAAACCCGGCATCGCGCAGCCGCTGGGACATCGCCGCCACTGCATGAAATGGGGTGACGGCCTCACCGAGAAACCTAAGCAGTTCTTCGATCTGCGTCATGTCATTAACCCTGAATGATCCAAATCCACAATACCAACCCCAAAGTCAATCGATACGCCACAAAAGGCAGCAGCCCGATTCGCTCAACCCAATACATAAAGCCTTTGATCGTGGCATAAGCAAACAGCGCCGAGAGTGCGAACGCTGTTAACGCCGCTCCACCTGAAAGCGATGGTTCGCTTGAGCCCATCGTCGTCAGCATGAGAACAACGGCGCCACCAATCACCGGCACGCTGAGCAAAAACGAGAACCGGGTGGCGGCGGCGGGATGGTAACCCAGAAACAAGGCTGCCGTGATCGTCACGCCAGATCGGGATGTTCCCGGGATCAGGGCAAAAATCTGGGCCAGACCAATCAATAGTGCGTCGCGCAGTGACACGGGGCCAGTTTGCCTCGCTCCCCGCCGGGAAACTCGGTCGGCGATACCCAATAGCACGCCGAACAGCAGCGTGGTCACAACAATGACGTTGACGGCCCGCGCTTCGCTGGCGATCAGGTCCCTGAAGAAAAAGCCTGCCAACACCACAGGCACCGTCGCCACAACCAGCGTCCAAAGCTCTGACCGATCTGAGGATCCGCCGGGCAAGAGGCTTTTCACCAGATTGATCACGGTGTCTCGAAAATACCACAGCACCGCGCACAGGGTGCCCGCATGCACTGCGACGTCAAAAAGCAGGCCCTGATCGACCCAGCCCCATATCTGCGCCGGCAAAATCAGGTGAGCAGAACTGGATACCGGCAAAAACTCCGTGATGCCTTGAATCAGAGCCAGCGCCACTACTTGAACCCAATCAGTCACGACGCCCCTGCTCCGACAATTTTTTCCATCCTATGTCGCGCTGAACGTACTGTGGCAACAGCGCATGTGCAGGCTCGGGTTGCAGCGTCAACATGCCCGAGCCCAACAGCTGGGCCATGATACGGGCATCCGGCGTTACGTCAGGAAACCATCGCGCAGCAGACGCGACCTCGCCAGGCATCCGGTCCTGATATCGCGCGCCGGATCCAATCACTACGTATGCTCCATTAGATGGCGCGGCCGCCAAGCGCTCTGGTGCGCAGACAAACGCCTCGCCATCCGCTACGAAGGTGCCTCCACGCCAATCACCCCAGAGCCCATAGAGCTGGTCAATTTGAGCATCAATGGTAGAGAGAACGCGATCACCCTCCTCCAAACGACCTTCATAGCCAGCCGCCTGCGCCTGCGCCGTCAGAGAGCAGAATCCATGCACGGGCATGTCCTGTGACCAGGCTAATCCCTGCGCCACGCTCACTGCGACTCGCAGGCCGGTAAATGATCCCGGCCCCACGCCGCAGGCAATCACATCGACGGCATCGCCCAGCGCCCTGCCCTCCAGGATCGCTGACAACATCCCAAGAATGTGCCGGTTGTGAGCACGCGCCACTAGTTCATGACGCCCGGACACCTCTCCCTCGTCATACAAGGCGAGGGTGCAGGCATGGGTAGCGGTATCGAGTGCGAGAACACGCGACATAGGCGGCATAAGCTATAGTCAGACTGAAGATGGATGATCCCATAGAGGGACTGAACTTTGAATGCAATGCGGGCTTACAGCTTGGGTATTTTGGCCGGCGGTCAGGGCGCTCGCTGGGGCGGCCGCGATAAGGGGCTCATCGCATATCAAGGACGCCCGCTGGTTGCAGGGGTTGTAGCGCCGCGCCCGGAATCCGGCGAAGAAATCCTCATCTGCTGCCGTGATCACCCCTACTTTTATCAGCATTTTGCCGACCGGATACTATGCGAGTCAGTTGCCAACCAAGGACCCTGTGCGGGCATCGTTGCGTTACTGTCTGCGGCCACCTATCCGACACTGATAGTGCTGCCCGTTGATCTGATCGGCGCGCCAAAGAAAGTTATCGCCGCGCTCGAAACCAAGTGGCAGGAAGACGATACGGCTATTTATCTCGCCGACCCGGCAGGTCGGCATTCGCCCTGCCTGAGAATGCGTGTCAACGCGCTGGCGAACTGCGAGAGATTTATTGATGAGGGAGGCCGCAAAATCACCGGCCTATTGGACCGTCTCGGCGCAAGACCCATCGAAGTCGATGCCGCGTGGTTGCATGACGCGGATCTTCCAGACTCAATTTCTCCCTAGACCTGAGACTGAAGCGACTGTTGCACAAAGAACAGTCCGTGCGCCAGCACCACGCCTAGTGTCAAATTGCGCCGCATACCGGTGTACCACGTGGGCAAGTTCTCCGCGCCTCGTTCGTACCAGAGCAGCGCCAGATACCCCCCCATCAAAGCCACTGCCGCCAACCAAACTTTGGCAGTCAAGACCGCAGCTACCGCAAACAGCACCACGCCGTTACTGATGAACAGGCGCGCCATAAGCGGTTCCTCAACGGACTGGACCCGGCCCCATACGGTGCCGCCCAGGAAGCAGAGGATACCCAGCGAGTACATGACAAACCCCTGAACAGAGACAGCTCCCGGCCAATCAGTGAGTAGCCATGCACCCGCCAAAAACCCATAAAAGGGCAGCAACCCGGCGTAGCCTAAGCACAGCATGACGGAACGATTCTGCATGACAGGCCTCCAAAAAAAACCCCGGCCAATGGCCGGGGCAAGAATTCGCCACCTGGGGGAAGATGGCTTAACCGGAGAGTCGATCATCCGGTTGCAAGATTTACGCCCCGTTATCGGGCCCGGATCACCGGGATACAGAAAAAATCACTGGGACCCCAGCTCTCTTCGCAATGACGTCAGCTCATGGGCGCACGGCAATGATGCGCGAACTGACCTGCGTGAAAAAATGCCGCCCACTACTACCAGATCGCTGCTTGACTGCGCCCCTAGAAGCCACGTGAGCACTGCCTTATGCCCTAGACGACTGAAGGCAGCCGGTGCTGATGACAAAAGAGTTTTCGACAGCAGCCCTGCGCCGCGCTAGTGTCATTGCGAGCCATTTTCCCGGCGGTAGCAACCGACATTCCTCCAGTCAGATGCGGGCAACGCACTTCGGGAGGCAGATCGCCCTGCGACGACAGAGCAGAGGGGGTGATTAGGTTGTGGCAATACCAACCGCCAGCGTTTTCCCAGATCCCCCAAGCTTAGTGAGGGGGCACACCCGCGTGCCAGGAGATACGCCACTCCCTGCACCGGACGGACATCGCCAGACACGGGAGAACCGATGAAAAGACTCAAGCGAAACCGCATCCAACGCGCCTTTGACAAAGGCTATCAACTTGGCCTCGCTGGCCGCTCGAAGGAAAACTGCCCCTTTTTAACCGGTTTGGCGCGCATTACGTGGCTGGAAGGTTGGCGAGAAGGACGAAACGACTGGCGAGAGGGCCTCACAGACGCTCTGACATGCTATAAATTGTCAGGTTTCTGACCACTCGCCTGAGCTCTCTCGTGTAAACGAGAGTTTTTTGAACGTTCGGGGCTTGTAATGGTCAGAAATGACGCTATTTCTGACACCGTAGTAACGAAGGCCTGATCCGTGAATTACCAACTCCTCGCGAACCTCGAAAATTGGCTGGGGCAACAAATTGTTGGCCAGCAAGATCTGATTCATAAGCTGATGCTGGCACTGCTGGCAGACGGGCATTTATTGGTCGAAGGCGCACCCGGTCTGGCCAAAACCCGGGCGATTAAAGAAATGGCCGAGGGCATTGAGGGCAGTTTTCACCGTATTCAGTTCACTCCTGATCTATTGCCCGGCGATATCACGGGTACCGACATTTTTCGCCCGCAAACGGGCGCATTTGAGTTTCTACAGGGTCCCATTTTCAACAATTTGGTGCTGGCAGATGAGATCAACCGCGCGCCTGCCAAAGTTCAGTCCGCGCTGCTTGAGGCTATGGCCGAACGTCAAGTCAGTATTGGCAGTCAGACCTACGAGTTGCCGCCGCTGTTTCTGGTCATGGCAACACAGAATCCGATTGAGCAAGAGGGCACCTATCCGCTACCTGAAGCACAGCTGGATCGATTTCTGATGCATGTCCGCGTGTCCTACCCGGACGCCGGAGCAGAGCAGGCAATCTTGCGATTGGCCCGAAGTGAAGCGGATGGCACCCGCAGCAGGCCCGAAGGCGTCGTCTCGCAATCGGACATCTTCTTGGCACGAAAAGCCGCGCTGGGCATTCATATGGCGCCAGCCGTAGAGGAGTACATCATTCAGCTGATTGTTGGCACACGGGAGCCAGGCCTCTACGACAGTGAACTGGCCGGCTGGCTGGAATACGGAGCCAGCCCGCGGGCAACGATCGCTTTGGATCGGTGCGCCCGCGCCAATGCCTGGATTTCGGGGCGTGACTACGTCAGTCCTGATGACGTGCAAGCAGTTGCGCTCGATTGTCTGCGACACCGGCTCATCGTGTCCTTTGAGGCGGAAGCAGCAGGCATCAGTAGCGATCAGATTATTGAGCGATTGATCGAGCGCATTCCCGTTGCCTGACAAAGACAGCAGCAAAGCCATGACGGGTCCCCGCGGTGCCGTTGTCACCGCGGAGGGGCTCATCGCCACCCGGTTTGCAGCACGCTTCATCGATGTTACCGGCCAAACCCGTGCGCTCGCCAACCTCGCGGGCATGCGGCGGTCCCGACAGCGAGGCCGAGGCGTGGAATTTGATGAGGTTCGCGCCTACGCGGCGGGCGACGACGTGCGCGCGATCGACTGGCGCGTCACAGCGCGCTCAGGCACACCCCATACGAAACTGTTTCACGAGGACAGGGAGCAGCCCATTCTGGTTGCTGTGGACCAACGGGCGCCCATGAAGTTTGGTGCCAGCCGATGTTTTAAATCAGTGATGGCCGCCCACGTCGGCGCGCTGGCGCTGTGGTCCGGGCTGCAGGCCGGCGAGCGCATCGGTGGGGCTGTATTGGGGGATGCAGCCCTGCACGATACGCGACCAAGGCGAAGTCAGCATGCGGTACTGAACATGATTAGGGATCTGGTGGCTGAGGGCCTCCCTGAAGCAGAGGGCGCCAGCACCCGTAGCCTAGGCGATCTGCTAGAGCAGCTTGAGCGAATCGCGCGCCCCGGCACGCGGATCTTTCTGATCAGTGACTTCCACGACGTCTTTGAGACGGAGCATCTGGCCCCACTGAGGCGGCTTGCGCGCAAAACACAGATCGTGGCCGTAGCGGTAGGCGATACGCTGGAGGCCAGTCTTCCTCAAGCCGGGTTTTATGCGGTGACCGATGGCGCTACCCACTCCCAACTGGATACCAGTGTCGCGGGTGCTCGCGAGGCTTATGAGGCGGATTATCAAAACCATCTCGCGCACCTGACGCAACGCCTGCGAGAGCTCCGCGTTCCGCTTCTGCCACTTCAGACGCATCAGGAACCCTTGAAACAGTTGCTGACGGTATTCCCCTCGCGATGAATCCGGAAATGATGCTGTCGCAACTCGCTCCGCTACGAGACCCCATGGCCATCAGCTGGTGGCCCTTAGCACCCGGATGGTGGATTGTGCTGGCATTGGGTCTGGCTTTACTGGCAGGCCTTGTCCTGTGGCTGCGAAAGCGACGCCTCAAGACCGCTTACCGGCGCGTCGCACTGGCAGCGCTAGACGAGCTCCGTACACGAGGGGGGCAACAGGACGAGCTCAACTGGTTACTGAAGGCAGCGGCCTTGAGAGCCTATCCTCACGAGCAGGTTGCGGCGCTTCATGGGGCGCAATGGCGGCAATTTCTGACCTCAAGTTGCCCTAAGGTGGCGGCTAACGCCTTTGCTGAACTCGATAGTCTCTATCAGCTCGGACCGTCGCCCGTCAGCAACCATCTGTTTGATGCCGCTGAGCACTGGATCCGTCAACACGAGGTGGCGCATGCTTGAGTGGCTCTGGCCTTGGGTCTTCGCAGTAGCCCCCCTGCCTTGGCTGGTCCATCGGTTCAGCAAGGGAGAATCTCTGCAACCCTCGGCGCTGCGCGCACCCTTTGCAGCCCGATGGCGCGGCTTGGCCGGAGCCAGTCGAAGCATGCGATCGGGCCGAGGATATTGGTGGTTGTTGTGGCTCACGTGGATGATGCTAATTGTCGCGAGCGCGAGGCCGCAGTGGATCGGCGAACCCATCGAACTCCCCAATACAGGCCGTGATCTGATGTTGGGGCTAGATCTCTCGGGCAGCATGCAGATCGAAGACATGCAGGTTGGCAACCGTCTTGTACCCCGCATCACCGCGGTCAAAGCGATCGCTGCTGATTTTACTGAGCGGCGTCAGGGTGATCGCGTTGGTCTGATCTTATTCGGCACGCGGGCCTATCTGCAGGCACCCCTGACCTTTGATTTGAGCACTGTCACTCGCTTTATCGACGAGGCCCAACTGGGCTTCGCCGGCGAGGACACAGCCATCGGCGACGCGTTGGGCTTGGCCATCAAAAGGCTTCGGGAACGACCCGCATCGTCGCGTATTTTTATTCTGTTAACAGACGGTCAAGACACTGCCAGCACGGTCGATCCCATGGAGGCGGCAGCGCTGGCTGCGCAACTCGATGTCAAGATTTACACCATTGGCATCAGCCGCAATCTGGGCCGCACGGCGAACGGGCGCAGCGAAGTCGATGAAGCAATGCTGAATGCGGTTGCGGAGGCAACCGGAGGCCGCTACTTCAGAGCCACATCGCCGGCGGAGCTGGAGGCGGTCTATGCGCTGCTGGACGAGCTCGAACCGGTTGAGCAAGACGCCAGTACGTTCCGCCCGAAACGCGCCTTAAGTTGGATACCATTATTGTCCGCTTTGGCCTTGGCCAGCCTCTTGGCGTTACTGCGTAGCCGCTGGCTCAGTCGTCTAGGTGTGAAGCCCAGCTATGGGTGAGTACGATGATTGACGGATTTCATCTGCTTCGCCCAGACCTTCTGTGGGGCCTGCTTGCCTGCCCGTTGGTGGCGCTGGCACTCTGGTATCGACGTGTTCATCAGGGTGACTGGACCAGGGTCATTGACGCCGAGCTGCTGCCATACCTACTGCCGGATCAGAGCGGAAAAGCGCAGCGCTCTCGGATCTGGATGCCGACCCTCCTGCTGGCACTTGTGACGTTGGGTGCAGCCGGCCCGAGCTTGCAGCGCGTCGAGCTACCGGTGATCAAACGGGCTGACGCCCTCGTGATTGTGCTGGATCTCAGTGCCTCCATGTTGGCCGCTGATATCCAGCCGAGTCGCGTACAGCGCGCACGACAGAAGATACTGGATCTATTGGATACTCGAGAGGAAGGCGTGACCGGTCTGGTGGTGTTTGCAGGCGACGCGCACGTCGTCACACCGCTGACCGATGACACACGCACCATCGCCAACCTCATGCCTGCGCTCTCCCCCGCCATCATGCCCTTGCCAGGTGCTGATGCCACCAGTGCTGTAGTACTCGCTGCAGAGCTTCTGCTGACCGCTGGCGCTCAAGGCGGGCATATTCTGCTGATGACCGATGGACTCCCTGGTTTTGATAGCGATCGCGTGCGATCTGCGCTCGTTGATAGCGGAGCCAGCTTAGCCATTCTGGGCATCGGCACTACTAGCGGTGCGCCGATCCCGCTCCCAAATGGGGGCTTCCTGAAAGACAACGACGGGGAGATTGTGATTCCCGCACTGGACCGCGATCGACTCTCGATGTTCGCGCAAGAACTGGACGCACCCTACGAAGAGATCAGGCTAGATGAGCAGGACATCGAGACCCTCACCCAGCGCGATGTCTTGGCGACTGAAGGTGAGCTGGATCTCGACCGGCAGACGGACGCTTGGCAGGATCAAGGATTCTGGCTCGCCGCACTGGTCGCGTTATTGTTGCTGCCCGCCTTTCGTAAAGGCGTGGTGGCTAGCGTCGCTCTCATCCTCTCGACCCATGCGCCACCCCCGCAGGCAGCGGGCTGGAATGACTTGTGGCTCACCCCCGACCAACAGGGAGCCCGCCACTTGAGCGCGGGGCAGGCGCCGGAGGCGGCGCGTGCTTTTACCGACCCAAATTGGCGCGGCGTCGCCGAATATCAGGCAGGTAGCTACGATCAAGCGGCACAGAGCTTCGCCGGGGAAACCACCGCGGATAACCTATACAACCTCGGCAACTCGCTGGCACTGCAGGGCGACCTCAGAGGTGCGCTCAGCGCCTATGAGGAGAGTCTCAACTTAATGCCCGACGCCGAGGACGCCGTTGCGAACCGTGATTTTATTCAGTCGCTGCTTGATCAGCAGGAACAACAAGATCAGGAGAGCGACCAACAAAATCAGGAAGGCGATCAGTCTGACGAGCAAAACGACAGCGAATCGCAGGGCGACAACAGCTCGGAATCCTCTGATCAGGGTGAGCAAGAGCAAAGCGACGGCGAGAACAGCGACGAGAGCGAGAGCGGTCAGAGTGATCAGTCTGAGTCTGATCAGGAGCAGGGTCAGCAAGATCCCGCCATGGCCGATGCACAGGACATGAATGCCGAGGCGCTGGAGGCCGCGACTCAGGAGCAGATGGCCAAATTTGACGAAGCATTGGAAGAACAGCAGGCACTCGAGCAGTGGTTGCGCCGGGTACCAGACGATCCTGGTGGTCTGCTGCGTCGCAAATTCCGCTATCAAACGATGCAGCGACTCAGAGAGGGTGAAGAACCTGATGAATCGATTCGTTGGTAAGCCTTTTGTCTGGGCGTGCCTCGCCACCATGCCCCTGTGGGCGAGTCTGTCTTGGGCAGAGCTGTCGGCAACGGCGGACCGGCGCACCATCGCGATGGGCGAAACACTGCGCCTGACGCTACTGGGTGATGCAGGCGAGCAACCTGCCGAGATTGATCTCACACCCCTGAATCGTGACTGGGAGATTTTGTCCCGGTCCAGTGCAACCAATGCGCGTTTCATTAACGGGCAAAATCAGGTCACCCGCACACTTGAGATGGAGCTGGCGCCGCTGCGCGAAGGCACGCTGACTATTCCGTCGCTCACAGCGGGTGGCCGCAGCACGACACCGCTTGCCATTCGCGTGAACCCCGAACCGGTAGTGGCTCCCGGGGATGAGCTGGTGCTCTTCGACGCGAGCGTGGATGAGCGCAGCGTCTACGTGCAGTCCGAGATCATCCTCACTGTGACTCTGCAGCAGGCGATCAATCTGGATGGCGGCGAGATTTCGGCCTTTGATATTCCCGATGCCGTCATTGAAAACCTCGAGCGACGCTCTTTTCAGCGTCGGGTGGGCAACCGCACCTGGCTGGTCACTGAACTGCGGTACGCCGTTTACCCGCAGAAAAGTGGCTCGCTGACGATTCCGGCCATTGGCTTTACCGCACGCGAAGTCCAGCCGGGGCGCTCCCTGCTGGGCGCGCGCCTTGGCAGGCGACTGCGCATGGCATCCGAGCCAGTGGAAATCAACGTCAAGAGTGTGCCCACCGGCTTTCCCGGTGAGGTATGGCTGCCCGCCAGGGCGCTCACGCTTGAAGAAAACTGGTCCATCGACCCGCAGTCGCTGAATGTGGGCGACTCGACAACGCGCACCTTGACGCTGACTGGGCGAGGCCTGCAGGGCAGTCAGCTACCGCCATTGAGTAGCGTTCAGGGCGCGGTCAACATTCCTGAACTGCGGTTTTATCCCGACCAGGAGTCCATTGACCAAAGTGAATTGACAGAAGGCCTCCAGGGCCGACGGGTGCAAAGCGAAGCATTGGTAGCCCGATCTGGCGGTACCTGGACCTTGCCCGAAATTCGCGTGCCCTGGTGGAATATCGAAACCGACAGTCTGGAGTTTGCCACGCTGCCAGCTCGGACAGTCGCCGTGACCGCCATCCAGACCGCCGATCAAATCACAGACCCCAACATCGCGCCAAGCGCCTCACCGGCGGGCACAACCCTCCCCCTCTGGCTGTGGGCTGTCAGCGCCGCGGGCTGGCTGGTGTCGCTCGCGCTGGGAATTTTGCTTTGGTTGAGTCGCCGTCAAACCGCCGGCCAATCGCCAACACCGGCCGGCGGCACCGCCAAGTCAGGCTCAGTCCGACAAGCTTTAGTGGAAATCAGAAAAGCCGCGGAGCAGCGGGATGCTGCGTCACTCAGAAGGGCGATTCTGCAATGGGCAGACCTCCATCACGATCGGGGGTTTTCATCGCTGGAAGCACTCGCTCGCGCCAGCACCGAACCTCTCGCGACGCGTCTCCGCGCAGTGGATCGGTCGCTTTATGGCGATGGTGAATTGGCCGCGGCGCTGGACGGACTTATCGATACGCTTCGCGAGGAGCCCGCACCTCGGAATCGGAGTGCGGGCGCCAATACGTTGTCGCTTTATCCCTCGTGACACGCTGAACGCAGATGATCCCTACGCGGGCTCGCTGAGCGCCCGATTCAAGACTTCAAAAACGTCCTTGGGTAGCGGGTCTATTGCCGCAAGTCGCTTGAGCTCGGCCTCCATCGCCTCCTGACCAATCGCATAGCGGCGCCAGCGGGTCATAGGCGCGAGCATGCGTGCCGCGATCTGGGGATTAGTCGCCTGCAGGCGCTCGATCACCTCCCCCATCAAGCAATAGCCGGCACCATCGTCGCGATGAAAGGCGATCGGGTTGCCACCGGCAAAGGCGCCAATCAGCGCTCTCAACTTGTTGGGATTACGCCAGTCGAATGACGGATGCGTCATGAGCGCCCTCACGCTCTCGATGCAATCTGTCTCGGGACGGGTCGCCTGAACCGTCAGCCACTGATTCACCACCAGCGCCTCGTGCTGCCAACGCGTGTAGAAGTCCGCCAGCACCGACTCTCGCGTCTCGGGTTGCTCGTAATGCGTGATCCAGCGCAACGCGGCGAGGCGGTCCGTCAAATTATCCGCACTCTCATAGAGAGTGTGCGCGGAATCAATATGGGCAGGATTCGCCGCCAGCAAATAATCCAGTGCGAGGTGTCGGAGCGCCCGCCGGCCGATATCGTCGGAGTGAGGTGAGTAAGCCCGAGGCGCCGGATTGTTTGACAGCACTTGCTGCCAAGCCGCCTGCAACGCGCTGCCCAATGCGGCTTTAAGTTGTTTTCGCTGATGATGGATCTGGCTGACGCTGACCAAGCCCCGCTGTGCGGCTCGGTCGGCGAGGTACTCCTCACTGGGTAGGGCCAAAGTGAGCGCCTTCATAGCCGGATCCATCGACCCCATGAGCACCTGCTCACAGGCCTCTAATAATCCTTGAGGCAATAGTGCCCGCTCATCGGCTTCCACAGCCTCAATCGCTCTCGCCAACAGTGTCTGCGCCGCATCCCAGGCAACAAAGGCGTCATCATCTCCGGCCATAAGAGTGCGTAGGTCGGCCTCTGAATGATCTACTGTGGCACGGACAGGCGCTGAGAAGCCACGCAGACAGGAGAGCACCGGTTTCGCGGGGACGTCGTCAAAGGTGAAAGTCTGCTCCCGCTCGGTCAGTTCGAGAACGCGAGTGGTTCCGTCACCCAAAGAGATGGCCTGGCCGTCGACCAGCAGGCCTGTCGCCACAGGGATCACCAAAGGCTCTTTTTCCGGCTGACCGGTAGTCGCCGGGTTATGCTGTTGCAGAGTGAGCTGGTAACGCCGGGCCTCGGCATCGTAATGCTCACTGCACACTACCTCTGGTGTTCCCGCCTGTTCGTACCAGCGCCGGAACTGTTCCAGATCACGCCCCGACGCCTCTGCCAGGCAGTCAACAAAGTCATCGCAGGTCACCGCCTGTCCATCGAATCGTTCAAAATAAAGCCGAGTGCCCGAATGAAATGCCTCCGGGCCAAGCAGCGTGTGCAGCATGCGCACGACCTCTGCGCCCTTCTCATAGACCGTAAGGGTGTAGAAATTCGAGATATCTACAAACGCATCTGGACGGACGGGATGGGCCAGTGGACCAGCATCCTCGGCAAACTGGTGAGTGCGCAGAAACAGCGCATCCTCCACCCGCTTCACCCCTCGGGAGTTCATGTCGGCTGAAAACTCGCTGTCGCGGAAGACCGTGAACCCCTCCTTCAGGCTGAGCTGAAACCAGTCGCGGCAGGTGACCCGATTTCCCGAGTAGTTATGAAAGTATTCGTGGGCAACCACGGCCTCGACGCGCTGAAAACCCATGTCGGTGGTGATATCGGGGTGAGCAAGCACGCAAGAGGTGTTGAAGACATTGAGACCCTTGTTCTCCATAGCCCCCATGTTGAAATCGTCTACGGCTACAATGTTGTAGAGATCGAGATCATACTCGAGGCCATACACTTGCTCGTCCCATCGCATCGCCGCTTTTAACGCGGTCATGGCGTACTCGCAGTAGCCGAGATCTTTCTCCTCCACCCAGATATTCAGATCCACCACCCTGCCAGAACAAGTGGTAAAGACGTCACTCACTGGCTTCAGGTCACCGGCCACCATGGCAAACAGATACGAGGGTTTGGGAAAAGGGTCGTGCCACACCACCCGGTGCCGGCCGTTACCCAAATCCTCCTCACCGATTTTGTTGCCATTACTGAGCAACACCGGGCATTCGGCGCGATCCGCCTCGAGCGTGACGTTGTAGACCGCGAGCACATCCGGGCGGTCGAGGAAGTAGGTGATCCTCCTGAACCCTTCCGCCTCGCACTGGGTGCAATAGGCGCTCTGAGAGCGGTAAAAGCCCTCCAGAGAGGTATTTTCCTCGGGGCAGATCGTTACACAGGTGCGCAGGGAGAATCGATCCGGAACCGAGGCCACGGTCAGATCGGTATCGCCTACTGTGTACTGATCCTTCGTTAGGCGCTCACCGTTCAGCTCAATCCATTGCAGTGACAGCTGCTCACCATCCAACCTTAGGCCACCCTGCCCACTGCCCTGCCTCACTAGGTCGAGCGTTGCCGTGACCTCAGTGCACCCCGGTGAGATCTGCACCAGCAAATCGACTGTCGTCACCTTAAATTCAGGTGCGGCGTAATCCTTGCGGTATATCGTGCCGGGTAACCCCTCTCTTAACGCCATCATGCCGCCACCTTTATTTCGACCTCATAGCCACCAAATTTGCGCATGTTCAAGACACCCGTATCGAGCATTAAATATTGCCCCTTGATCCCCATCAACGTGCCTTCCACGACCGCCTGTTTATCGAAATTGTGCGCCTTCACTTTCTCGGGCCAACTGAGAACCGGGTAGCTGATCCGCGTCTCGGGTGCGTCTTCCAAAAGCAGAAACGCCGCCTCACCGTGCTGCAACTTCAAATCCGCTATCCCTTGCGCGCAACTTGCCATCAACTGTTGGCGGATACGCTCTAGGTCCTGATCCGCACCGTTGCCTTTAAGCATGGTTTGCCACGCCGTGCGGTCACCCACCTCCTTGGCTAGCAGCACTTCCAGCAAACCTGAGAAATACCGCGTCTGCACCCGCGCAATCGGTTTGGCCTGTGTCGCCCCTTGATCAATCCAACGGGTCGGTAGCTGGGTCTCACGCGTAATACCCACTTTGACACTGGAGGTATTGGCTAAATACACAATGTGGGGCACCTGACAGTGGCGCTGGCCCCAATCGGGTTCCCGACAGGTCCCCTCTGCGAGGTGACATTTCTCCGGGCTGACAATACAACTGTCGCAGGCCGCCAGCTTGCGAAAGCACGGAAAACAATAACCCTGATTAAAGCTTTTCTTGGTCAGCCGGTCGCAGGCGACACATTCGATTCGGCCAGTGAATACCAAGCGCAGAGACTGCCCGAGCTGGTCATTCAAACAGAGCGCTCCCTGCTCAGGAAATACGGTATAGCGAACCGTCTCTGCCAGTTCGGTTTGCATTTTTCTCAGGCAGCCCTGCCAGTCAGTCATCAGTCGATTCCTTCCACGCCAGCGGCTGGGGATCGTCGCAGCTGTCCCCCGCTTTTGCTCCCTTGTCGATAAAGCCCACACGTTCCTCCGGTGGCAGATGGATTTCGCCCCAGGTGATCACCGCCTGCATGGCGTGCCGACGTTGATCTTCTGTCAATGCTCCGCCATCCGGCCAGCGGCCTGTAGACAGCGAGGTCACCAACTGTTCGTAAACCTTACGATCCATTTGCTGAACCGATTGGCGATAGTCATCCGACACGCTTACCGACTCCCGAATAATGTGGGCAGCCCACTGATCAGCACCCCCAGAACCCACCCGGCCAGCAAGCCGCCCATATGGGCGCCATTGGCGATTGCGCCTGCACCGATGAACTCCATGCTTCCTACCATCCCGATGACCAGCCAGATCATCATGAAAGCGAAAATGGCCATGGGCGGCGGCGTTATCCAGCCAGGCCTGCGCCATTGGGTCGCCATGATCAGTCCCATAAAGGCGTACACCACGCCAGACATGCCACCAAACACAGACGGGCCCTCCCACCAGTACTGGCAGTAATTGCTAAGCATCGCAGTGACCACATAGAGACCCAGCAGGTTGACCGCGCCCAGCCGGTGTTCAATACGCTGGCCAAATTCCCACAGCCACAAGCAATTGAAGACGACATGCAACCAGCCAAAGTGAATCAAAGTTGGGGTGACCAGACGCCACCAGTCTCCCCATTCTCCAAATGCAACGTAGCCGCCCGCGGCGCGAAAAGGCACAAAATTGAACAGCTCCAGCATCCCAACCCACTGCAGCGGGTAGAAAAGCAGGAAGCAGACACTGACGACCACCACCAGAGAAAAGGTGGCGGGCGCACGTTGAATCGCGAGCGGCGCGCTATTTAACGAGGGCATCTGACCAGCGGAGTTTGTCTCGGCAGCTGGCATAAAAACTGTACCCCGGCGGGTGCAGCAAAGTCAGTTCTCGGGCCTTTTTACGAATGCGGACCGAGTCTCCCGGGAGCGCAGTGATCGAGATCTGCCCGTCACAGGTGATCGGAGGGTGGATATCATTGCGGGATACCACATCAATACGAATCTCGCTCTGGCCACTCACCACAATAGGGCGACTGGTCAGTGAATGAGGGAACATAGGCACCAGAACCAATGCATCCAGGCCAGGGTACATAATCGGGCCACCCGCAGACAGGGAATAGGCGGTCGAGCCCGTCGGCGTCGCCACCAATAGGCCATCAGCGTTGAGACGATAAACAAACTCCCCATCGATACTGAGCTCAAACTCGATCATCTGCGCCGACGCACCGGAGTTCACCACGATGTCATTCAAAGCCTCGCCGCGGCCAATCACCTGCTCGCCTCGCCACACCTCGGCATCCAATAGAAACCGCTGTTCACTGATGAAATCACCATCGAGAACCGCGCTGACCTGATCAATCAACTCGTCGGGGCTGACATCAGTAAGAAACCCGAGCCGTCCGCGGTTCACCCCAATCACCGGCGTGTCATGCTTGACCAGCGTCCGAGCCGCACTCAGCAAACTGCCATCACCACCGATCACAATGGCCAGATCCACCATGGCACCAATTTGGTCGCGAGACTCCATTTCCCGCTTCTCAAACTGGGACAGCGTTGCTAATCGGTCCTCAATAGTGACCTGCAGACCACGATCATCCAGCAAGTTGAGCAGCCCGGAGACAATTTCTTCGACACCGGGGTGCTCCCGGCGCCCCAGCAGGCCCACATGGTTAAAGGTCATGGCCATCACCAGGGGTCTTGATCGCTGTATTCATCTGCTCACCCCTTCCTCTGATACTCGCAACACCGCGCGGCGCAGATCATGCGCCACCTCAAAATCGGCCAATTGTAACGCTGCGGTCCGGATCGCGGCACCGGCGTGCAGTCGCCAAAGAGACTCGTCATTCATCAGCTGATGCACAGTCATGGACATTTGCTCCGGGCCTGCGGTGGCCAAGACCCCCTCACCCAGCTCGGCATGAGCGCGTCGCACGCCCTCCTGAGTCGTGATAACGGGCAACCCGTGAGACATTGCGTTAACCAGCTTGGTATCCACATGTTGCTCAAACATCAGCGGCTCGATCACGGCTCGACAACCTAAGTGCCGTAACTGCTGTCTCCCACCGCTGTGAAGATAAACGTTATTGTTGGCAGCGGCCAGCTCTCTCAACGGCGATGGCGGCGCCGTACCGACAAGGTGCAGCTCGGTTTCAGCCAGCGTGCGCTGCCCCGGGGTCCACACCTCCCTGAGCAGCCACTCCAGACTGGCCAGATTCCGGTCATCGCCCAGATAACCGGCGTAACCCACACGCTGATGTGTGTCCCCCCAATTAGTTGGCTCTCCCAGCGCGATCTCCGGCCTGAACTGACCAAAAGAGGGATTGAGCTGGCTGAGCGGCAATCCCTGTGCCAACAGCTCGCCGGCGACCTCGGGTTTCGCAAAAACAGCGGATACCGACTGGAGCACGCCCTTTTCACAGTGGGCTAGCGCCCGCTGCTCGCGCTGCTTAAGCCACTGCCACCAGTTACCAAGTTGTGCTTGCGACTCGCAGCGATGGGCGAGGTAGTAAACGGGGCAATCTTGTCGCGCAGGCAGATAGGGTGTTGCCAATAGCTCGTCGATCACGACGACATCAAAGCCCTCTGCTCGCCGCTCAATCGCGGCCTGGAGGCGTGCATTCACGATATCCGTACCCAGCCAAGCCTTCGCTAGGCCACGCAGACCAACAGCAGCTGGCTGATCTGCAGAGCTCGCGGGGAAGCCCCCTGCGGCCCGCACGGAGGAAAAGTGATCGCGTAGCTGCTGCAGCCCTTGATGGTCGATGGGCCCGGCGATCGCCAGCGAAAGATCAAAATCTCGCGCCAATACACCGACAACAATCCGGGTTTCCCGGCTTAACCCCGCGGTCCCGGTCTGTCGATCGACGGTGGTGAGATACAGCACTTGTGGACGGCCCGGCGCCGACATATCAGCTCAGCCCGAGACCAACATTATTGTGCTCCAGTACCCGCTCAGCCCGATAACTGGAACGCACGAATACGCCTGAGACCACTTCGAGGAACCCACGCTCCAGCCCCCACTCACGGTATTGATCAAACTCGTCAGGCGTGACAAAGCGCTCAACGGGCAGATGGTTTGGGGTCGGCTGCAGATACTGCCCCAGCGTCAGCACGTCGATATTGTGCTGCCGAAGATCGTCCATGCAGGTCTGAATTTCATCTTCGTTCTCACCAAGACCGAGCATCAAAGAGGTTTTGGTCAGCACATTGGGTCGATAGTCCTTGCCCATCGCCAGCACATCCAAAGTCTGCTGATAACCTGCCCGGGGGTCGCGCACCGGATGGGTTAGTCGCTCTACCGTCTCGACATTTTGCGCAAAGACCTCGATCCCCGAGTCGAGCAACGTCTTCACCGCCGCCCGATCACCCAGAAAATCAGGTGTCAGGGCCTCTACAGCGGTATCCGGATTGAGCGCTTTGGTGGCCCGCACCACTGCGGCGTAATGACCGGCACCGCCGTCGGGCAGATCGTCGCGATTCACCGAGGTCAGCACCACATACTTCAACCCCATCAACTTGACTGCCTGCGCCGTATTCTGCGGTTCGCTTGGATCCAGCCAGCCTTTGGGATTACCGGTATTGACCGAGCAGAAACGACAGGCGCGCGTGCAGACGTCGCCCATCAACATAATGGTGGCGGTGCCCGCGCTCCAGCACTCACCAATATTGGGACACTTGGCCTCTTCACACACTGTGGCCAACCCGTGCTCGTGAACGATAGCCCGCACGGCATCGAATTTCGGACTGCTCTGCACACGCATGCGCAACCAATCCGGCTTGGTCAGCCGCTCGGCTTCCGTTGACGACGCCTTGATGCCATCTTTGATCACCGACATGCCGCGCTCATTGGTAAATTTATGGCCGCTGTCGATCTGAGTTGTCGGTATACGTTTATCGCTCATCACATTGCCTTTGACGTCTCAGGCGGCGGCAGCGCTGAGCCGCACGGAGACACCGTTGACCGCTGCATTGCCAGACAACTCATCAACGAACTGCTCATCAGTAATGTCATTGCAACTGACACCTGCGTGGCGACTCGCCACTTCGCCCCGGGTGCCTGCCAGCCCATGGCCGTAACCGTGCGGCAAGCTGACTACACCCGGCATCATTTCGTCCGACGCCGCCAGCTCGGCATCGATCGCGCCCACTCGGCTTGCAATGGTCACCAGCATGCCCGACTCCCAACCCTCCTTGGCGACATCATCAGGGTGCATAAGCAACTGACAGCGTGGCTTGCCCTTCATCAAACGGTGATGGTTGTGCATCCAAGAATTGTTGTCACGAACGTGGCGACGCCCGATCAGCCGATAGTGGTCGCCAGCCACGTCGGTGTCCCGCACAAAGCGCTCGATATCAGCCAGCACCTCAGGTATCGCAAGCTGAATGCGTTGATTCGGCGTTTGCAGCCGCTCGGGGCAGGAAGGCTTCAGCGCGCCAAGATCAATGCCGGAGGGATGCGCTCTCAGCTTGTCGATACTTAACCGCCAGTCGGTATGCTCCCCATAGGGGCCGCTTCGTAAAGCAGCGTCCACCATACGATCCGGGGCATAGCTGGGCAGCGGCTCCAGATTCAGTCGCGCCGCCACGCGCTCGCCCAAAGCGCTGAAGATCTCCCAGTCATGCATAGCACCTTCGGGTTTATCGAAGACTGCAGGGCTGTAGCGTGCCGTATTGCGAATCGCCAGATTGTGAAAAGCAATGTCGTAATGGTCATGCTCCAGCGGCGAGGTCGGCGGAAGGATCACGTCGGCGTGTCGCGTCGTCTCGTTAAGCGCGGGGTCCACGGAGATCATAAACTCCAACTCTTCCAAGGCCTCGTCCAGCGCCCGACCATTTGGCGTGGACAGCACCGGATTACCGGCGCCGGTAAACATCAGGCGGATCTGGCCCTCTCCCTCGGTGCGGATTTCATCGACCAGGGTGGCCGCGGGGAGCTCATAATTGAACTCAGGCAAACCCCGGCCGCGCGACACAAAGCGGCCAAAGCCACCCGGATTGGTGTTCACCACCTGATCCATCGCCGGGCGCGTGAACAAACTGCCGCCCGGCTTGTCGAGGTGCCCGGTCGCCACATTGATGACCTGAATCGCCCACTGGCACAGCGTGCCATAAGCCTGCGTACTCACCCCCATCCTGCCGTAGCAGATGCCGGCCTCGGCCTGCGCCAGTTCATGAGCAATGCGCTCGATGTCCTCGGCAGCAATGCCGGTCATTGGTGCGGCCCAGCCGGGGGTCAACTCACTGACCGCAGTTGCCACCTCGTCCAAACCGTCGGTGAACGCAGCCAGCGGGCCCGGCGCAACGAGGTCATCTCGAAACAGCACATGAATCATCGCCAGCAGAAACGCCGCGTCGGAACCCGGTCTGATAAAAAGGTGCTCACTCGCTAATTCAGCGGTCTCGGTGCGGCGCGGGTCGACAACGACCAGCTTGCCGCCCCGGGATTTCAGATCTTTCAGTCGCTGACGCACATCGGGCACTGTCCAGATACTGCCATTGGACGCTAGCGGGTTAGCGCCCAACATCAGAAAATAGTGCGTTCGATCAACGTCAGGGATCGGGTGCAAGAGCATGTGCCCGAAACACCACAGCGACACCAGATGATGCGGCAGCTGATCTACGGATGTGGCAGAGAAGCGGTTACGCGTGCGGATATGCCGAAAGAGGTTTCGTTGGTGCGTTAGCATGCCGTAATTGTGGACCGAGGGATTACCAAAGTAGGCGCCGACGGCATCAACACCCTGCTTTTGAATAGTCGATGCCAGCGCATCAGCGGCCAAATCCAGCGCCTCTGACCACTCGATTTCCACGTGCTGATACTCGCCCGGCACCGTGCGAATGCGTTTCATCGGCTTACGCAGGCGATCCGGGTCCTCGTGAATATCCTGAAGTGCAACCGCTTTAGGGCAGACATGACCCCGGCTCAGCGGGTCATCCTTATCGCCACGAATATCGGTAACTTTACCGCCTTCCGTCTGAATCACCAGCCCACACATGGCTTCGCACAGATGGCAGACCCGGTGATGGGTCCGGGTATTCGTGTCGCTCATACACTACTCACTTTAGGGTTGCTTGGGACGGGAATCAGGGACTGTCAGGGTATGCGGCTGCCCTGCCCTCCATTTGTGACATGACCGCCTCAACCTGATTGGGCTTGCCGATGATCTGGGTCTGCTCCTCAGACTCGGCCAGCAACAGCTCTTCGTCCGTGCTCGTTGCCAATGCATTGGAGAGACGCTTCGCGGCCCGAATGGCGTGGGGGTTTTTACCTGCAATTTCCTCAGCCAGAGACATGGCCCGAGCGAGGGGATCGTCAGCGGTTTCCGTGGCAAAGCCCAGCTCGCACGCCTCTGCACCGCTGAACTCCGCGTTCGTATAGACCAGTTGTCGCAATACGTCGTCACGCACGTTGCCGCGCCACAGCGGATAACCGGCCATGTCGGGCACTAAACCCCAACGCATTTCCATCACAGCACAGCGGGTCTCGGGGTGAATAATCCGGATGTCAGCGCCAGAAATAATATTCAACCCACCGCCAATCGCGACGCCATGAGCCGCAGCGATCACTGGAACGGGCAACGTTCGCCAACCCCAGGCGATCTGCTGTGGCACGTTGGCAAGTCCATGAGTTCGAGGCATCAGATCCATAGGCTCACTGTCGCCGCTAAAATTGGACAGATCGAGTCCGGCGCAGAAGCCCCTGCCCTCCCCGGACACCACCACGACGCGAAGATCAGGCAAGGCGCTCAGCTCATCAATCGCGGCGCAGATCGCTTCGAACATCGCCGGGTCCAGCGCATTCATTTTATCGGCGCGCGTCAGCGTCATATGGGCTATATGCGACGAAACATTGATAGCAACTCGATCAGACATCCTTCACTCCGCCTTGTGTAAATGGGGTCGCCGACAGGCTGGGTCATAAGTGGCGTAACACGCCTTTACCCGCGTTGTGGAGTATAGCGGCTGCTCATAGCCGCCGCCCAGCGCTCACAGGTGCTCGCACCCTTCGCCCTTTTTCGCTGGGATCAGTCGCGCCTCTGGTCTAGTCAGAAAGTAATTCGAGTGGGTCGGCCACCTCTGGTAGCGCGGAGGTAACTGACCCCACAAAAAAGCGGTGCCACAGCGCAAACTGCAGCAAGGTCATAAGTTGCCTTCCCGCGCGGCCTGACCTGCGCTGCTCGGCAAGTAACGCCTGGACTCCAGCAGGTCTAAACCACTCTCGTATCGCCTCATTGCCAGTCAGCACGCGTCCCAATGCCTCAAGTCGGTCGTCGCGCCACCAATCATTGACCGGTACGTAAAAGCCACGCTTCTTTGCGGCAAAATGCTCTGCGGGCATAAAGCGTTGCCCCCAGGCTTTTAAAATCTTTTTCCCTTCTCGGCGGTCGCACTTCAGCGCATCTGCCAAGCCCAACCCCCAGCACACCACCCGACGGTCTACAAAGGGCATTCTTCCCTCGACGCCATGCGCCATCAGCATGCGATCGGCCTTGACCAGCAAGTTATCCGGCAGGGCGTGCTGCAGATCCAACGCCTGCATCTTTTGCAGCGGGGTCCAATCGGTGGGATACGACTGCCAACTCTCTGTGAGCTCTGCTCGCCAGCTTGGGCCAACGTGCATCAATTTGTCGCCGAGGAGCTGGCGCGCTGCGCCGCCTCGGAGATCGCCCCTTGCACGAAAGCCGCCGGTGCCGGGGAACACGATATTTTTAAAGAAGCGCTCCAGCGCTCCAGTACGGTAGCGGCCATAACCTGCAAAACTCTCGTCACCGCCCTCGCCCGAGAACACCACCTTCATGGATTGACTCGCTTCCTCGGCCAGTAGCAGTGTCGGCAGACTCGCGGGGTCACGCATGAGATCGTCTGCCGCCCAGACGACCTGTGGGAGTCGCGACAGCATCTCATCCGCCCCGGGTGTGATCACCCGATGATGGGTGGCGAAATGGGTGGCCAATCTCGTTGCAACGTCCAATTCATCGCCAACCGATGAATCGGGAAAGCCCAGTGAAAAGGTATGGATATCCTGCATACCGTAACGACGCATCAAGCCAAGGAGGATTGTTGAGTCAACGCCACCGGAGAGGAACAGCCCAATGGGCACGTCAGATCTCTGGTGCTGGGTGAACACCGTTTCCATCAAGTCATCGAGCACCGAGACCGGGTCTGACTCAGTGAGCGACTCAACCTGCTCCATGCGCCAGTGCCGCCATTGCTCTACGCAGCGACCCTCACGAATCAGCACTGCCTCGCCTGCCAGCACCCGCTCGACCCCCTCAAATGGCGTGTTGCGAGAGAGCGGGTGTTGCGCCTCAATGTATTGGCGTATTGCTACCGGATTGAGGTCCGGTGTTGAGGGCAAAAGTGCTAGCAGGGCCTTCAGCTCTGAGGCAAAGCGCACCCCCTCTGCCGATTCCGTCCAGTAGAGTGGCTTCATACCCAGCGGGTCCCGCGCCAGTAACACCTCTCCCAGCCGGATATCCTGCAGCGCGAAGGCATACATCCCTTCGATGCGATGCAACACATCCCGGCCCCAGACTGCGTAGCCCTGCAGAATGACCTCACAATCTGAGCCAGTCAGGAACTGGGCACCAAGCGCCGAGAGCTCCTGCCGAAGCTCCAAATGGTTATAGATTTCGCCGTTGGCGATCAGCACATAGCGACCACAGGGCGAGCGAAGCGGCTGCGCGCCGCCCTCAAGATCGATAATCGACAATCGAGTGTGACCGAGCGCAACCTGCCCTTCGACTGACTCTCCGTGACCGTCCGGACCCCGGTGATGGAGCGCTGCCATGGCTAAGGGGAGCCGCTCAGCCCGCAGCTGCCCGCTTGCGGCGAACCCCACGATGCCGCACATTTAAAGTGACCTTCCCAGATACTGGCTGCTGAACACCGACTGCCTCTCCTGCCCACCGTGGCAGATCGCAGTGTAAGCGCGCGGCCCCGCCTCACCAAGCCGTCCTAACGCACCGGTCGACTGTGCCATGCACTTCCGAACTGCGCATCACCTGAACACGTCTTAAACAAAAGCCCCTGTGCTAATCTGCGGCCGTCTTTCCACTGGCGAAGCAGCGTGACACGGCCAAAACTGGCGATTCTGGTTTCTTTCTCCGGACAGGGTGGCGTAGAGCGCATGATCGCCAACCTCTGTCAGGCGCTGGTGGACGCACCGATCGACCTCGATGTGCTCTTGATCAAAGCTCAGGGACCCTACGTCGACAGACTCCCCCGCTCAGCCAATATCATCCCACTGCGAGCTCAGCATTCGCTGACCAGCATTTGGGAGGTAGCAAGCTACCTCAAACGAGAGCGGCCCGACGCACTCCTTGCTATTAAGCACCGCGGTATTTTGGCTGCCCTAAGAGCGAGGCAGCTCGCGAGAACCAACACGCCCATCTCGGGCCGCATTGGCACGACGGTCTCGGCGGCGCTAGCGAATAAATCATCACGGCGGCGCCTGCGCTGGTACCAGGCCATGCGCAAACACTACCCCAAACTCGAAAAGCTGATCGCAGTGTCGCAGGGCGTGGCAGACGACGTCTTGAACATTACTGGCATGAGCGAATCGCGCGTTGCGGTGGTGCGCAATCCCACCATCGCCCCCGATATGCTCGTGGCCGCTAGCGAGCCAGTGGAGCATCCTTGGTTTTCAGCAGATAGTGCCGTTCCCGTCATCATGGGTGTCGGGCGGCTGACCGAGCAAAAAGACTTCGCCACACTGATCTCGGCGTTCGCCAAGGTCCGCTCGCAGCTAGAGGCCCGGCTGATCATCCTCGGAGACGGCGGACTCCGCAGTGAGCTGATCGCAAAAGCCACGGCACTGGGTATTAACGACCACATTGCTCTCCCTGGCTTTCAAAACAATCCTTGGGCGTGGATGAGCAAGGCTTCGGTCTTTGCCCTATCGTCGCGCTGGGAGGGCTCCCCCAATACGCTGACCGAGGCCATGGCACTGGGCATTCCTGTGGTCAGCACAGATTGCCCGAGCGGGCCGAGGGAACTGCTCGATGCGGGTCGTATCGCACCGCTGGTGGAGATGGGCGACAGTGACGCATTGGCTTCGGCCCTGCTGGCGGTGCTGGCACAGCCCCCTGAGCCAGCGATGCTCACTGAGGCGGTCAGTGCCTATCATCAGGACGTGAGCGCCGCTGCCTACTTGCGCAAACTGGGTTTATCCCGCTAGGTCACGCGATACGGCTCCACTTGCGCACCCGGTCTGATGTCAACACAATCCAAGACGAGTGGAGTGCGTTTAATAAAATTTATAAAAAGGAAAAAAACATCATGTTTGCCATCAGAACCATGCTTCTCGCCGCCCTCTTCACCATCACCACGTATCTCTCTCCTGCTGGCCACGCCGACAACGGCTATCAAGGCGATCGTGAGGAAATACTGGCGCTTTATCAGGGATGGATCCGCGCGGTTGAGGGCAGCGATATCGATGGCTACGTCGGCGGTCTCCACCCTGACGTGAGCCTGCGACCCCCGGGAGTGCCCGGCTTGGACGGACGGGACAATTACCGCGAGTTCTTGGGTCCGGTCTTCGAAACAGCGAGCTACAAAATTACGGTGGACACCCCACACAGCATCACCATGATGGGCGATGCGGCGGTTGTAGAGTACGACTACACGATTAGGCGCATTGTTGATGCCGGTGCTGAGGCAGATCTGCCCGAGGGTGCGCTTGAAGGTGAGTCCACGACGTCTCACTACATCGATGTGGTCGCCAAGGACGATAGGGGCGTGTGGAAGATTCGGCTCCACAGTTGGTCTATGACGCTTTGAAAACCCGCCAATGAATCCACAGGACTCAGCACCTATGTCAGCACCTACGTCAGCACCTATGTCAGCACCTATGAGAGACACGACAAAACGGGATGACTACTCCCTGATCACGGGCGCCTCAGCCGGATTGGGCGCTGAGTTTGCAAGGCAACTGGCCGCAGCCGGTCACAACTTGATTCTTGTAGCCCGACGCGAGGATCGGTTGAGCGCCCTCGCTGAAGAACTCCGCACGGCGAACGCGATCGACTGCCAGATGATCGTTGCGGACCTGAATGAGCCCGGTGCAGGCGCGCAGATCGCAAGCACTTGCATGTCATCTGGATGGCAGGTGAGTTGGCTAATCAACAACGCCGGCGTCGCCGGTCCGGATTTACTCAAAGATCGCGATTGGGCAGCACAACAGACCTTTTTCCAACTCATGATGCTGTCGGTGGCGGATCTCTGCCATCGCATGATTCCAGACATGGTGGAGCGAGGTTACGGACGCGTCATCAATGTGGCGTCTGTAGCCGCGCGCGTGCCGCGCTCTGGGGGATGTAATTACGGGCCGGCAAAAGCCTACCTGGTAGCGCTCTCAGAGGAGCTGAACCTCACGGTGGCCGCACAGGGCGTCCATGTGTCAGCTCTGTGTCCCGGCTTCACCCATACCGACTTCCATGAGACAGCCGGGCTTATGGACATGAAAAACAGCATGGCGAAATGGCTTTGGTACGACGCTAATATTGTGGTGAGCGATGCTATTAAAGCAGTTGAGGCGGGGAAACCGGTCATGGTGTCGGGGCGACTGTACCGTTGGCTGGACCCGATTTTCCAGTCGGTCTGGACGCGACGCTTGCTGCGCATCAAGGCAAGACCTGATTGAAATCTTAGAGCACGGGTGTCTCACTCGGTCAGACAGGGAGCAACGCCAGATGCACAACTTAAACCGACGCACCTTGCTTGCGGCCGCAGCCTCGCTTTCTCTGGCGCGAATGGATACCACTCATGCAGACCCTTCGATTCATTACGATGTGATCGTCGTTGGGGGTGGGACCGCTGGCATCCCCTGCGCCTTGTTCGCCGCACTGGGCGGCGCGCGCGTGCTCCTGATTGAGAAGAGTCCCGCCTTGGGCGGCACGCTGTTTTGGTCGACCGGTCAAATCGCTGGAGCGGGAACGGTGTTTCAGCAGCGCCTTGGTATCACTGACAGCCCAGACGCGCATTTCGATGACTGTATGCGGATCAATGAGAACACTGCTGATCCGGCGCTCACCCGGCTCACCGTTGACCACGCGGGGGATACCATCAACTGGCTGGCTAAACATGGCTTTGAGGTCATGGCGGGTCATCCGGTCACTGGTATCGGCCATGATCACTTTACCGCTCGGCGCTACCAGCAGGGGGTCAAAAGCGGTCTGTCGATACTGGACGCGTTTCTCCCGTCGCTTGAAGCGGCCATCGCTCGGCAGCAGGTCACTCTGCTGACAGGCACTGCCGCGCAGGGTTTGATTCAGGAACGCTCAGGTAAGGTTGTCGGTGTCACAGCCACCGGACCTGGCGGCACCCACGATTTTAGGGGGTCCCATATTGTGCTCGCCTCAGGGGGTTGTGCGGCCAACCCACGGCTCTTTGAAGAACTTCATGGTGTACCGCTCTATGCGAAAACTGCCTATCCCACCTCGCAGGGGGACGGTCTGATTCTGGGTATGTCGGCCGGAGCTACGATCGTGGGTGGAGAAAAATACGCCAGTTTACCGGGGCTGGTACCGGATGCCTGGCAGTACCCCGCCCAAATGTATGCCTGGGCCCCTTTGCACCCGGTGGTGCGGCAGCCTTGGGAGATATTGGTGAATGCACATGGCGAGCGATTCGTTCGGGAAGATCACCCCAGCGTCCACCAAATAGAGCGAGGCATCTATCGACAACCGGGTCACCGCCACTGGGCCATCTTCGATGCTGACATGCTGGCAAAATCTGAACCAATCATCCCTGATTGGAGTCGGGACCGCCTTGCGATCGAGTATCAAACGCACCCCATGTTCAGCCGCGCAATGAGCCTCGAGGAACTCGCGTTTCGCGCCGGCATCAATGCATCGTCGCTTAGCCAAAATATCGACGACTACAATCGGCGGTTGCAAACGGCTCAACCTGACCGCTTTGGGAGAACACACCGCCCTACCCCAATTGAAACGCCGCCGTTTTATGCCATCGCCATGCAAGGATGGACGTTGGTCTCCTTTGCCGGGCTCAGTGTGAACATCAATTTTCAAGTACTAGACCCGCAGCGAGAGGCCATTTCCAACCTTTATGCCATTGGCGAGGTCATCGGTGCGGGGGCTACCTCGGGAGCCGCTTACACCAATGGCATGCTCGTGACACCCGCCATCACTTTCGGACGTCTGTTGGGGTCCGCGCTTGCCGCGAAAAGCTAAAACATCATTTCCACGGCGCTGATCCCGGCGTCTCCGCCATCAGGGTGACTTAGCAATAGGTGACAGGCCGAGTCCAGTGATTGCACTGTTCACAGCTCCTTGTTAGGTTCCCTCTGAGGTCAATTAAGGAGATCCCATGAAAGTCAAAGGTTTTGTAAGTGCAGTAGGCGCCCTGATGCTGGTTTCACCCTTCGCATCCGCGGGTGACCCCGTTCAGATGTGGAAGTGCAACATCAACGGAGACGTAGCCGAAGAAGATGTGATGGAACAGGCAGGCAAGTGGAAGAAAGCCGCTAGTGAACTGCCTGGCGGTGACGGCATGAATGTTTACACCATGTTCCCCGTATCGGTGGGTGCTGATGGCGACGGTACCGACGTCCTGCTGGCGGTTTCTTGGGAATCATTCGGCGACTTTGGTAAGTGGTGGGACGCCTATCCTTCTTCTGACGTCGCCCAGATGGAGCGCGAGACCATGACTTGCCACGGCAGCATGTTGTGGGAGAGTGACGAGATCTGATTCTCTGATCTGAGTTCATGTGGGGCCGCCTCCGGGCGGCCCTTTTTCGTTGTGTCGGCCAAAACCGTTACCGACTCAACGTTCCAATTGTAGACAGACGAGTAGCGATAGATGCCCCAAGTCTGGAGTTGTAATGAGTGGGATCCACTCGAAGAGGTCATCGTGGGCAATCCCTTCGGCGCCCGCTTTCCTTACGCAGATCCTAGTACCCGCTTGGCCGAGTATCCAGATCGCGATCTCGCTGATATCCCTCAGGGACCCTTTCCAGACCAGATTATTAAAGAAACCGAGGAAGATCTGCAGAGTTTTGTCGACGCACTGGAGGCTCGGGGTGTCACCGTGCGCAGGCCCGACACCTGGCCACATGATCAGACCATCCGCACTGTCCACTGGGAAACTCAGGGCTACTACAACTACTGCCCACGGGACGTACTGCTGGTAATCGGCGATACGATCATCGAGACCCCCAATGTGATTCGCGGCCGCTCTCTGGAGACCGGATCTTATCGGCGTCTCCTCATGGAATACTATGACAGTGGTGCCAAGTGGTTCAGCGCCCCCAAGCCACTGTTGGAAGATCACCTGTTTGAGTTCGATCCTGCCGCTCCTACGCCACAGAACTTCGAACCCGCTTTTGACGCCGCCAACATTCTGCGCTTCGGGCGCGATCTGCTCTACCTGGTCAGCGCAACAGGCAACGAATTAGGCGGTCACTGGTTGCAGCGGATGCTAGGAGATGAGTTCCGCGTACACTTCATGAAAGACGTGTATTTCGGTAGCCACATCGACTCAACGTTGGTGGCACTGCGGCCCGGACTGGTGCTGGCCAACCCCGAGCGCCTGTCGATGGCCACCATCCCGGACTTCCTGAAGGACTGGGAGATCATCTTCAGTCCGCCAATGGAAAATCAGGAGCGCCACAGTGCGCAGTACCTGCAGCAAGCTATCGGCAGCGAATGGATCGACATGAACCTTTTTAGTCTCGGGCCCGATACCGTTGTAGTAGACGCTTATCAAAGCGCGTTAATCGCGCTGCTCGAGTCCAAAGGCCTAGAGGTGATTCCGCTCAAGCTGCGACACTCACGCATGATGGGTGGCGGTTTTCACTGCGTCACACTGGACACCCGACGCCGTGGCACGATGGAATCCTATTTCTCCTGACGGACCAACCATGACCGACTGCGGCAGGCCTCGATGACGCTACTGTGGATCGCACTGCTACCCGCTGCCGTGACCGCGGCCTGGGCCCGTTATCGGCAGGTGGTGGCCAGCAACGCGTGCTCACCCAGTCCAGAGCCCACACTCACCCAATCCTATCCATCGATACCTTGGGGTAGTCATCGGCACCAAGAGGGCGTGCGCTGGCTGCACGAAATTTTTGAACGCTCGGCGGCACAATTTCCCAATCTCACTGCGCTGTCTGTTCCCGAAACAGGAGAGTCGTTGACGTACGCCGAGCTCAATCAGCTCGCCACCCAGCTCGCCTCCGTCATCCGCGACTCTGTCTGTGAGGCAGATCAAATCGTAGCGGTGCGTCTTCCCCAAAACTCAGCAACCGTCGTCGCCCTGCATCTGGCGATCCTGAAAGCGGGCGCCACCCAATGCTTCATCGACCCAGACGCTCCAGATGAACTATTCCTGCGCGTACTGAGTGACGCCCGGCCCACCCTGCTGATCAGTGAAGCGTTACCCGCAGGCTATACCGGGGACTTTTTGTCGCCAGACGTGCTGCTCCGTCAGGCCGAGTCTGGGTCCTCGCGCGCGTGCTCCGCGCCTTGGCTAGATGAACCGCAGACCAGACTGGCCTCGCTTTTCTACACCAGCGGTACCACCGGCCAGCCGAAAGGCGTGGAGTGCCCCCATGCCGGCTACGTCAACCTCGCGCAGTCCTACGCCACCTTTTATCACTTCGTGCCCGGTAGCGATGCCAGCTCGCTGACCTCTTCTCTGGGATATGACGGTAGTATTTCCGAGATGTACAGCGCCTGGGTTGCCGGCTGCGAAGTCGTGATGCTGACCAAGTCTGCGCTGAGATCGGGTCCTGACTTGTTGCCGGTGCTGCGCGATGCGCAGGTCACCGCGCTCTTTTGCCCCCCCGTGTTGCTATCAACGCTGACCGCACACCCCGAGCGCGATCTGCCCTACCCCATATGCCGCTACATCGTGCCGGCCGGCGAGGCGTTTCCCGCATCTTTGATCGAGCCGTGGTCTCGGGCCCGGCGGCAGATAATCAACACCTATGGACCGACGGAAGTCAGCACCGATACCAGCCGCCAACTGTTGCGGCCCAATGAGCCTGTCACCATCGGCAGCCCGTTCCCCGGCGTGAGCTATACCATCGTTGACCCGGACACGCTCAAGCCCCTACCCCATGGCGAAGAGGGCGAACTCTGCATCGGCGGCGTTCAGCTCGCGCGGGGCTACCGCAACCTGCCCGAGGTCACCAACGAGCGATTTATTGCGCATCCTGCGCTCGGGCAAATGTATCGCTCGGGAGACCGCTGCCACGTTGATCCCATCACCCTGCGGGTACATTTCCATGGCCGCATCGACGCTCAGCTCAAGGTCAGGGGTTATCGGGTGGAGGCACAGCCCATCGAATCGCTGCTACAAGATCAATTTACTGATATTGAGACTGCCGTGCTGGATTGCCAGAACGATGAGCTCGTCGCTTTGTTAAGAGCGCCTGCCCTTTGGTCTGATGACACCCCAACCGCCAACATCCAACCCCTGAACCATGCACTGGTGGGTGAGGCACAACAGCTGATTTCAGCGCGATTCCCGCCCTACGCGGTACCCAGTCGCTTTTTTGTTGTGAATCAATTTGAGCTGGTGCCTGCCTCGGGCAAGATCAATCGCCGCGCCTTGCCTTCGGTGGCGGAGATCGCCGGTCTTGAGGCGTTAGAGGGTGCCGTAACGCCGACTGTTACCGATGATAACTGCGCATCTTTATCAGCTGAGGTGCTGGCCCTGTGCCGTGCTGAGCTGGGACCGACACTCGATTGGCATAATGACTTCATCGACTGGGGCGCTCACTCGATTGCGATCGCGCGGCTAACGCAGCGACTTCAGGCAGCGGGCTATCCCGTGTCGGTCAGGGGCTTGCTGAGCGAGACGCGCACCGCCGCCGCCATCGCCGAACTGCCGACTCAACGCAACGATGAGCAGGAGTCAGTGAGGTCGACCACCGGAACGCATGCCGGATCAGAGGCGCACTCAGAAGGTGCCCGACAAACGGGTCGTTCATATGGATTCCGACACTTCACGGTACTGCAGGCCACGGCCGCGGTGTTACTGAGGGTGCCGCTACTTTTGATGGCCGCATTGGGGCTCGCCATTATCGATCCTGAGGAATTGTTGCTGGTGGGGGATATTGTGGGCTTTTTGCGGGCGACCATCATCGCCTACTGCGTCTACATGGTCGTGCCCTTCGTTAATCTGGCTTGGGTGCTGCTGTTACGCTCTATTCAGGCGATTTCAGTGCGCACACCCAGGATCACGACCGGGCGCTACCAAAAGTTCTCGAGTCATCACCTGCAACTGTGGTGGTTAGAACAACAAGCCGACTTTGTGCTCAAGCCCCTGGTAAAAGGATTGCGCAGCCCGGTGCTCTTCAACTGGGCGCTCAAACGTTTGGGCGCCGACGTGCACCCCAAAGCCTTTATCGCCCAGAGCACCGAGTGGTATGGCCCACTCTCGCTCATTTCAATCGGGCCAGAGGCAGTGGTGCAGGCGGGCGTGCAAATCAGCAGTGCTCGCTGGGAAGGAAACGAATTTGTTCTGGACACGATCCACGTGGGTCACAAAGCGCGGGTGGGTAGCCGGTCCATGCTCTGCGGTGGAGCCTCACTGGCACATCATTCGTGGCTCACACCTCTGTCCAGCTTGGATACCGAGACCGAGCCCAATAGCCAGATGAGCGGTGTACCGGGGACCAAGGCGGGTAACTACCAACCCCCCAAGACACCTGACCTTGCTCCCTCCTCAGCACTTACCGACGCGGTGATCGACCTGCGCAATGTCATCACGCAATTTGCGCTGGAACTCGGGCTGGTGATCGTACCCGGGGCGTTTATCGCCCTGCTGACCACCTGGTTTCTCGGATTCGAGGCCCTTAGCAAGGTGAGTCTGGATGCGAATATGCTGACAGGTCGCGATCTGTTGGTGATGAGCGGCGCGGGCGTGATCGGCATCTGGCTGGGCGTGCTTACGAGCTCGCTCATTCTTTGCACTTTCCTCCGATTGACCCCCACTCCGCCGGGCTGGACGCGCGCCGCCAGCTTCCGGGGCACGCTGGCACGTTATCGACAAACCAAAATGAATCAGATTCAGCAGATGTGGGGCTGGAGCCTCACCGGCCAATACCTGCGTGCACTGGCAGGTGTCAAATTCTCGCGGGTCGGGGCCTCAGAGTGCGATGAGTTAGTGAACCTGCTCCCTGAGCATCTCCATGCGGATGCCAACGTATTCATCGCGCAGGGGTGCTTCTGCAACATACTCGATGAGCACGGCGCTTTTCTGCTGACACAACCGGTTCAAATGCCTGCCGGGTTCTTTGCCAGTAACAACGCCATGGTCGAACCGGGACCCATCCCCGGCAACCTGTTTCTGGGGGTATCGACACCACTCGGCCCCCACCTGTACCGACCGCAATACAACGACCGCCCCGATACCAAGCGCGTCCTTGCAGGCAACCCACCGTTGGAGATGGGCGCCACCGACCCTCAGAGTGCGCCCGCTCACCCGCTGCCATCACTCGGTATTTTTCTGGCGCGGTTCCTACTCAACGATCTGGGCTCCGTGGGTATCATCCCGGGGATCACGGTATTTTTGGCCACCGGCTTACTGGTCAGCCTCAACATGATGGGCTTTAGCAATGTGGGCGCGGCGTTGATCACCAGCATCGTTGTACCGCTGTCGTTGCCCCTGCTCGCACTGCTCGTCAAGCTGATCCTGGTGGGCAATCACTGGGGGCGTCATAACAGCGCGCCATTCTGGTCGGTGCGTCATTTCACCTACTTTCTGGCGCAGGACTGCTTCTTCCGCTTGATGACCGGCTTTATGAGCACGGTATCGGGCACGGCACTCGCAAACCCGATCTTGCGACGCTTCGGCTGCCGAATTGGC
>CALKHC010000147.1 GCA_938091425.1 uncultured Luminiphilus sp.
GGTTGTGGTCTATTCCTGTTGATTCAGTCGCCAAAAAATTGACGGCGTAGCGCGAGACAGGCGTCCCGATCCAGCCGGGGTCCGAAGTATTTTACTACTTCCCCTGCCGCCAGGGTGGCATATTCGGTAGCACGCAGGTCACTCTCGCCTCGAGACAGAGCATAAAGAAATGCACCGGCGAACATATCGCCCGCACCATTGGTGTTAACAGCCTCAACTGTTTGCGCCGCAACGCGATGCAACGTCTCACCGTCCCAGGTGATGGCGCCGTCTGCCCCCAAGGTGACCACAAAGCGCTTGGCGACCTGTTTGATGGCGGTGAGAGCGTCCTCGATGTCGTCGCACTGACCCCATTCCAGCGCCTCGGATTCATTACAGAAAACCAGATCGACACCACCCTCGACCATCGCCGCCATATTGTCGCGAAAAAACTTCACCATGCCGGGGTCCGAAAAGCTCACGGCAGTGCGCACACCGTGCTGATCGGCAAGGGCCTTGGTCTTTAGCGCAGCGGCATGTCCGGTAGGAGAGGTGACTAGATAGCCCTCGAGATAAACCCATTCGGAGTCTCTGATGGCCGCTTCGTCAACTTCCTCAGTCGACAGGGTTTCCGAAATACCGAGGTGCGTATTGAGCGAGCGCTCCGCATCAGGTGTGATCAGCACGATGCATTTACCGGTCACGCCCTCCTTGCGTTGGTCGTTCAAACCGTGAGCGACACCTGACTGCTCAAGATCGGCGAGATAGATATCGCCATCGGCATCGTGAGCGACTTTGCAGCTCATGTAAGTGGGTGCACCCATGAGGGCTGTGGCGATCATACTGTTGCCCGCACTCCCCCCTGACGCATGGCTGGCCCGCACGAGATGGTCCGAGAGCTCGGTAAGGATCTCCGCCTGACGCGCTTGATCTACCAGCGTCATCATGCCTTTCTCGATACTCATGGCCTGCAGCTGGTCGTCAGTGACCTGTATTTCGGTATCGACCAGTGCAGCGCCAATGGCATAAGCCGCGTAAGGTTTCACAGCGTGTTTCCTGTCGGTGGGTAAAGCGGTGGCATGATACCGGAACCCGGAAGGGGATGCCGCTGCATTGCGACCATGTGATGCTAGGCTGGGTAAATGGTTAAGATGGCTGCCGGTAGTTGACGCAAAACGCGCTTTAAACGAGCAAGACTCAGGACACGACGGCCAGAACGCAACCCGCTATGCGAGACCTTACACAACCCTTACAAAGACAGCTTCAGCAGTTTGCCAAGGAGGAGGCAAAGTTCGAACCGCGCTCTGGACGAGCCGCCGTGGCGATCATGGTTCGAGAGGGAATCGAGGCGACCGAGATGTTGATGATTCGGCGGGCAACGCGGGAGGGAGATCCCTGGTCAGGCCATATGGGCTTTCCCGGTGGGCGTCGTGACCCCGATGACGCGTCCAATCTGTCTTGCGCTCTCAGGGAGACTGCTGAGGAGATCGGCGTAGATCTTATCCAATGGGGCTCGCCTCTGGGGGAGCTGTCTGACGTCAATACCGGCTGGCGCAAAGATCGGCCAGAGATGCTGGTGACGCCTTTTATTTTTCAAGTGACTGATTTACCCGAACTGACGCTGAACCATGAAGTCGATGATGTGGTCTGGGTGCCGCTGCACTTTTTGCTGGATGAGTCCAATCGAGAGCCGCTGGAGTGGGAATGGAAGGGCCAGAAGATGGAGACAGACTCCTACCTTTATGCCACGTACCGTATTTGGGGGCTGTCGCTCATGATGATTGATGAAATGATGGGTTTGTTGAGAGCGTGAATCTCATTCCTGCTTTATTGTGGCGGGTCAGCCGGTTCGACCGCGTCTTCCTCGGGCAGCCAGTCGGCCTGACCCCTCAGAAAACTGCGCGTATCGAGAATCAGTTCGTCAACGGCTTCAGGGTGCTCGCGACTCGCCTCTATGAGCGCGGTCTCGGGCACCGTCCCATCGAGATAACCCACAATCAGGTCGATCAGCACCGGGGACATGTCCGGCTGATGGTAGAAACGCGGCATACCAGGTACGAGATTGCCGACGGCGGTGCGGCCATTGACTCGCAGCCAGTAGCCCCCACAACTCGATAGCGCGAAATCGAAGGGGCGGCCAAAGCTCTCGTTCGGTGTCGAAGGGTTGAAGCCACCATCGGGTACTTCCGTAATTTCTGAGAGCGCCATGATCCAGCGGCTGCCCAACGGAAACGTCTCGGCTGGGGGCCGGCAGTAATCCCGGGCCTGCATCCACACGCGCAGGGTATCCAACCAGAATTCGCCCTTCAGGAGGCGTTCAGGCATCAGGTCGACCGCATTGCCTTTAATCGTTTGGACCTCGCCCAGCACCACTAGGTCTGCAGACGGAGCCACTTCCGAAAAGCTGCCCTCCCATAAACAGCCACAGTCGGCCCCTGTGGCGTCCGGTTGACCGAACGCTCCATGAACCAGCGCCGCCGCCAGCACTGCAGAGAGAGTCCCGATGACAGGTGGCCGCAAGGTGGATCTACCCGTTGAGCAGTCGAGCCGCATCCATCGCGAAATAGGTGAGGATGCCGTCGGCGCCTGCTCGCTTGAAACACAGCAGCGACTCGAGCATCACCGCGTCGTGGCTGAGCCAGTCCTGCGCAAAGGCAGCCTGATGCATCGCGTACTCACCGCTCACCTGATAGGCAAAGGTTGGCACCTGTAGCTCGGTTTTCACGCGCCGCACGATATCGAGATACGGCATGCCGGGCTTTACCATCACCATATCGGCGCCTTCCTGCAGATCCAGCGCCACCTCATGGAGTGCTTCGTCACTGTTGCCGGGATCCATCTGGTAAGTTTTCTTGTCGCCTCCTTTGATGTTGTCGGCAGACCCCACTGCGTCTCGAAAAGGTCCGTAATAGCTTGACGCGTACTTGGCGGCATAAGACAAGATCAAGGTGTTGATGTGGCCATTGCCCTCGAGTGCACCGCGAATGGCGCCGATGCGCCCGTCCATCATGTCAGAGGGGGCGACCACATCCGCTCCAGCCGCGGCATGACTTAGCGCCTGTTTAACCAGCGTGTCACTGGTGACGTCGTTTAGCACATAACCGGTGTCATCGATGATGCCGTCCTGTCCATGGGTGGTGTAGGGGTCCAGCGCGACATCCGTGATGACGCCGATCTCGGGGACCGCCGACTTCAGCTCAGCCACCGCGCGCTGTACTAATCCATCAGCCCGATAAGCGGCCTCGGCAAGCAGTGACTTCCCCTCCTGGCCCACCACTGGGAACAGCGCCATAGCCGGGATACCGAGCGTCTGCGCCTCTTTGCCCAGCGCTACCAGCAGATCAATGCTCAGGCGTTCTACCCCGGGCATCGAGGGGACGGCCTCACGCTGACCGCTGCCCTCCAGAACGAATACGGGGTAAATGAAATCTGCAGGACACAGCGTGCTCTCGCGCACCATGTCGCGGGCAAATGCCGAGCCCCTCAGGCGACGCATTCGGGTGTGAGGAAACGGTCCGCGTGCACTCATGATCGATCTCCCTCCCCCCTACAGCGCCGAAAAGGCCGCGCGGGCTGCGTCCACTGTGGCGGCGATATCGTCGTCGGTGTGCGCTGACGACATGAAGCCGGCTTCAAACGATGCGGGTGCGAGATACACGCCGCTGTCGAGCATAAGATGAAAGAACTGGTTGAAGGCTGCTACATTGGAGTTGATGACCTGGTGATACTGGGTCACCGTCGCGTCTTCAGTGAAGAATCCCCCAAACATGGAGCCCAAATGATTGGTCGTAAAGGGCACGCCCGCTGCCTCCGCCGCGTCGCGCATGCCTGTGCACAGCTCTGCTGTGTGACGGAATAGATCGTCGTAAAAGCCGGGCTCACTGATAATTGACATGGTCGCTAGGCCGGCCGCCATCGCCACAGGGTTGCCCGAGAGCGTGCCCGCTTGGTAGACCGGGCCCAGAGGCGAGATCTGTTCCATGATGTCGCGACGCCCGCCAAAGGCGCCGACAGGCATGCCGCCGCCAATGACCTTACCCAAACAGGTCAGGTCCGGGGTGATGCCCAAAAAGCCCTGAACGCCGCCAGTGCCGAACCGGAAGCCGGTCATAACCTCATCAAAGATCAATACCGCGCCATGTCGGGTGCAGAGCTCGCGCATGCCTTCAAGATAGCCCTCGACCGAGGGGATGCAATTCATGTTGCCAGCAACCGGCTCTGTAATGACACAGGCGATCTGGTCACCCAGTTCGTCCATGGCGGCCTCTAGAGCAGCGAGATCATTGAAGGGCAGGGTAACGGTGTGCTGAGCCAGCACCTCGGGCACACCCGGCGAGCTCGGCACACCAAAGGTCAGGGCACCAGAGCCCGCTTTGATCAGCAGTGAGTCTGAATGGCCGTGATAGCAGCCCTCAAACTTGATGATCTTGTCGCGGCCGGTAAAGCCACGCGCCAGACGAATGGCACTCATGGTGGCCTCGGTGCCCGAGCTGGTCATGCGCACTAGCGACATGCTGGGGACGAGCTTGGTAATGGTTTCAGCGAGCTCGATCTCGATCTCGGTGGGGCAGCCAAAACTGAGCCCGCCTTGGGCGGCTTCGACCACAGCTTCGCGCACGCGAGGGTGGTTGTGACCCATGATCATTGGGCCCCAGGAAAGCACATAATCGATGTAGCGCTTACCGTCGGCATCAAAAAGATAGGCGCCTTCGGCACGCTCCATGAAGCGAGGGGTTCCGCCCACTGCTTTGAAGGCCCGCACGGGCGAGTTCACGCCACCGGGAATGGTGTGTTTGGCACGCTCAAAGAGCGCTTCAGATCGACTCATGATTAACCAATTTTGCTTTTGTTTGCGCCGATTATCGCAGGCCGGGCGCCTCTGCGCACCCCAGCGGAATTAGCCGCTCAATGCTGGGCGCAGGTAGACCAGCAACACGATCGCAAACAGAAATAAGACGGGCACCTCATTAAAAACCCGATAAAACACGTGTGTTCGGTCGTCTTCACCGCGGCAGACCCGACCCACATAGACGCCGGTCTGAAAGTGGTAGAAAACCAAACACACGACCCCAATCAGTTTAGCGATCATCCAGCCCGACGACAGGTAGTACTCCCATTGAAAGCTCAAGCGCCACAGGCCGAATGCAACCGCGAGCATCATAAAGGGTGTGACGAACCGATACAGTTTGCGGGCCATCACCGCCAGCACCTTTTTGGTCTCAATGTCAGAACTCTGCGCGTAGTAAACAAGAATGCGGGGCAGATAGAAGATGCCCGCAAACCAACAGACGACGAAGATGACGTGAAAGCCTTGTATCCACAGCATGTGGCTGCCCTTTTCCGCTTTGGTAAAAAGCCCGTCCGACCATGACACTGCGCGATCGATCGTGAGACAGTACGCGCCCCGCAACACTAACAGAAGCAGGCGTGAAAATGATCAGGGTCGGAGTGGTCGGCGGAACCGGGTACACAGGCGTGGAGCTTTTACGGCTTTTGCTACGCCATCCGGGCGTCACGGTGTCCCTCATCACCTCCAGAGGTGAGGCGGGACGTCGCCTAGACGATCTGTTCCCAAGCCTTTTGGGCGCCTGCGATTTGGCCTTCACGGACCCTGCCAAGGCGGACTACTCAGCCTGCGATCTGGTGTTTTTCGCTACCCCGCACAATGTCGCGATGCGCGAGGTGCCGGCGCTGATTGAGCAGGGTATTCGCGTGGTCGACCTGTCGGCCGACTTTCGCTTGCGCGATGTGGGCGCATGGGAGCAGTGGTATGGCGAGACGCATGCCGCACCCGAACTCTGTGCCGAGGCGGTCTATGGTTTACCAGAGGTCAATCGCGACGCGATTCGCGCGGCCCAATTGGTCGCCTGCCCCGGTTGTTATCCCACTGCTGTGCAGCTGGGTTTCTTGCCTTTACTCGAGGCGGGCCTGATCGATACCAGCGGACTGATTGCCTCCTGTGGATCCGGTGTCAGTGGCGCCGGTCGGCAAGCCAAGCTTGCCAGTCTGCTCACCGAGGCGGGAGAGAGCCTCGCAGCCTATGGTGTGGCCGGTCACAGGCATCTCCCCGAAATGGAGCAGGGCTTGTCCGGGATGTCGGACGCATCGGCGCAACTGACGTTTGTCCCGCATCTCGTGCCGATGAGTCGAGGCATTCACGCCACGTTGTTTGCACGGCTGACATCACCCGACGTCGATCTGCAGTCTCTGTTTGAGAAACGCTTCGCAGCTGAGCCGGCGGTCGTAGTGTTGCCAAAGGGCGCACACCCTGCGACGCGGAGCGTGCGAGGCGCCAATACCTGCCAGCTCTCCGTGGCCCAGCCACAGGGTCGAGACACCGTCGTGGTGATGTCTGTGATTGATAATCTGGTCAAAGGCGCGGCCGGCCAGGCGGTACAGGCCATGAATCTGATGCTGGATCAGCCCGAGACGACCGGTTTAGAAGGCATCGCTCTCGCACCCTGACTGGTGAGCGTGTAAGCCATGAGTCGCCTCCCGCACCGAACAGTTGTGAAACGTGTCCACCCCCATGCAGGGCGGTGGCGCCTGCTGGCCGCAATGCTGGTGGCCAGCGGTTGTGTCGCTACCGGGGTCTGGTGGGGACAGCGCCTCACTGGCGCGCCTGTGCTCCTGAATGATCAGAGTGCAGCCATGAGAGACCAGATCAGTCAGTTGCGACTGCAGGCGGAGGCTGATCAACAAACACTCAACGAACTTCGGGACGATCTTCGTGGGCAGGCGGGTGATATCGCTGCGCTAGAGGACATGCTGGCGTTTTACCGGGCCGTGTTGGCGCCTGAGGAGACCGACGCGCCGGTGGTGATTCGGTCTCCGGCTCTGGTGAAAATGAGCGACGCTTCGCGATGGCGCCTCTCGATGGTGGTCCATCGTAGCGAGGAGGGCGACACGGTTTATCGCGGGCAATTAATTGTGAGCGTCCGCGGAAAGGGGGCGGGTGAGCCGAAGTTGACCCTCCTCAGCGAGGTTGACAGCGCAGCGACTTCTGGTGTATTCCCATTACGATTCCGGTACTTACAAGAGCTTCAGGCAGTGATTTCTCTCCCTGAGGCGTTTCTGCCGGAGACAATTGAGTCAGTTGTGACGCTGACCGGGCCGGTCCGCAGGACCCTTAGGCGCAGCGATCGGTGGCAGGATCTGGTCAACAGTGGTCTTGACGCACAACTGTAGAGCACACAAAAAGAGTGAACGAGAGTAAGGAGTCACATCATGCGTAATCGGAGAGACACCATGGCGACTGGCGCATCATCAGGCGGTACTACCCTCATCTCATCGGAAACTACCGTTAAGGGGGACATTACCTTCACCGGACAACTCGATGTTGAGGGGACGGTTGTAGGATCCATTCAGGCAAGTTCGGGCGACGCGGTATTGCGGGTCGTATCGGGCGGCCGCGTATCGGGTGAAATCAAAGTGCCCCATGCCACGGTCAACGGCAAGATCGAGGGCGATATACACTGCAGCGAACGTCTAGTCCTTGCCGAGCAAGCGATCATAGACGGCGACGTCTATTACAACCTGATCGAGATGTCGGTGGGTGCCAAGGTCAATGGCGGGCTGCGACACAGCAGCAATGTGGCCGATGATCTGGCTGCCAAGCGTGAAGCCAAAGTGGCTGAGTCAACGCCCTCTAGCTGAGGCACCGCCATTACCGTGATTCGCCCCGCGCCCGCTGCTCGGGGTTGAATTCCGGTACACTGGCCCCATCTTTCCTGATGTGAATATCGCTACCCGAGGCGCACAAGAGAAGCCATGAGCGTTGTTGAAGCGTTTGACCCCAATGAAATTCGTCTGTCCGATAACGCGGTCAGCAAGGTCCGTGCCCTAGTGGAGGACGAGGGCAACCTCGGTCTCAAGCTGCGTGTTTACATCACCGGCGGCGGCTGCTCAGGCTTTCAGTACGGTTTTTCGTTTGACGAGGCGGTCAGTGAGGATGACATGGTCGTAGAGCGCGACGGCGTGACTGCGCTGATAGATGCGATGAGCTACCAATATCTGGTGGGCAGTGAGGTCGACTATTCCGAAGGTCTAGAGGGTTCGCGCTTTGTCGTAAACAACCCCAACGCCACCACCACCTGCGGGTGCGGCGCGTCTTTCTCGATTTAACTCTTTAACCTGTGATGGCGGGGCGGTCGCGACCGCCCCGCATAACGACCCTTCACCGCGAGCCGAAATCTCTCTCAAACCGGATAAATGCCGCCCAACACTCTGGTACCCGCGGCGCCGGTAACGGCGGGCACATTGCCCGACTGTCCTGCAAGGGTTTGCTCGGCAAGCCAGGCAAACGCCCAGGCCTCGACCCATTGCGGATCCACACCGATGGCTTCGGTGGTGGTGAGCGTCGTGCCCTCCAATCTTTGGTTCAACCGCTGTATTAGCCATGCGTTGCGAGCGCCACCACCGCATACCCTGATGACATCGAGGGATTGGTGTTCCAGTGCTTGAGCAAGGCTTTCCACGGTGAGCGCTGCCAGCGTGCACTGCACATCGGCTGGCGCCTCATCGCCACTCAGGTGAGATGCCAACCAATTACGATGAAAATACTCGGGACCGGTGCTTTTCGGAGGGCGGGCGGCAAAGTAGGGGTCGTCCAGTAATACGCTAAGCAAGGGCGCTATGACGGCGCCACTAGCGGCCCACTCGCCATTTTGATCAAACGGAGCGCCGCGGTGCTGCGCGATCCAACTGTCCATCAAGGTGTTGCCGGGGCCTGTGTCCCATCCCGTGACCTCACCGTTGGCCGCGATCAGACTGATGTTGGCGATGCCGCCAATGTTCACTATCGCAGTGGATATCCCCTCGCTGACTAGTCTGGCTTTGTGAAAGGCCGGCACCAACGGGGCTCCCTGACCTCCCGCGGCCATGTCGCGGCGGCGGAAGTCGCTGACCACTGTGATGCCGGCGAGCTCGGCTAGCCGATTCGGGTCGCCAATTTGCAGCGTGTAGGGTGTTGCGCCCTCGGGGTGGTGACGCAGCGTCTGCCCGTGGCAACCAATTGCTGCCACTGCAGCGGCGCTGAGCTCCGCCGCGTCCAGCAACACCCGAACGGCCGCCGCATATTCTTCGGCCAGTTGAACATCCAGTGTGGCCAGTCGGTGGAGCTCATCCTGTCCCGGTTGTCGAAACGCCAGAATCTCGTCGCGGAGTCTGGCGGGCATCGGACGGTGATGTGACCCAATCAGCTGACTTTCGTCCTCCTCTGTGGAGATCAGCACCGCATCAATGCCATCGGCGCTGGTGCCCGACATGAGGCCAATGAAATAGGGCTTCGTCACTCGCCGAGCGCCAACTGCTGCGCGTTGCGGAGGCTGGCGAGTTGTTGAACAGGCTGTCTAATCGAAGCGAGGTAGCGCGGCAGCTCCTCCTCGGCAAGTGATCGCGCCTTGGGCAAAATCTTATGCACCGTGCGGGGATTGCGATGCACGCCATTAACCAGAAATTCATAGTGGAGATGTGGCCCGGTTGCCGCCCCCGTTGAACCCACAGTGCCAATCACGTCGCCCTGTTTCACCCGCGAGCCTTGCTTCACTTTGAGCCGATGCAGATGCAGGTAGTGGGTTTCGAACTGCTCCCCATGTTGAATGAAGACATAGTTACCATTGGGCCGAGTGTAGCCCGCTTCAGTCACTCGCCCGTCGCCCGCTGCATAGACCGGGGTGCCGCGCGGCGCGGCATAGTCTGTGCCGCGATGCGGGCGCTGGGTTTTATAAATGGGATGGAGTCGGTTTGGATTGAAGTTCGAGCTGACACGGGTGAAATCCAGCGGCGCCAGCCGGAAGGCCTTGCGCATGCTCACGCCGATTTCATTGTAATAGCTGGTGTCGCCTTCGGAGTCGGTATAGCGGTACGCCTCAAATGTTTCGCCGCGATTAGTAAAGCTGGCCGCCAAAATTGGCCCGTCATCAAAGCGCTCGCCGTCCAGCACCAGCTCCTCGTAAAGTACGTGGATAGTGTCGCCTTTGCGGGGGTCCATGACAAAGTCGATCACACCACCAAAAATGCCCGCCAGCTCCATGATCATGCCGTCGCTCAGTCCCGCGGCGCTACCGGCGAGGAAAAGCGAACTGTCGATGGTCATAGAGATATCCCGGGCGACACGCTCAGGCACTCGGGTGATGTCTGAGGCGATGAAGGCGTCGCCCTCTCGCTCATAGAGTGTGGTCAGAAGAGCAGACTGCACGTGTCGCAGCGCCAGCAGATTACCCTCGGCATCCGATTGAAAACCGATGGTCTCTCCCGGATAGATTCGCCTGAGGGAGCGCTCGTCGTTATAGCGCGCCACGCGATAAAGATCCCTATCGGTGAAGCCGGCGCGGTTGAAAATGAGGCTGAGATTGTCGCCATCGCCCACCGTAAAGTCCTGCCAAGAGAGTTTGGAAGGCACTTCGACGGCCGGCTCGAGCGCCGGTGCCTCGGCTAAAATCTCCGCTCTGGTTGATTCGGCTGTGTCACTCTCCGCTTCGGCGATGGGCACGCCGCTCTGCTCGGGCCCCGACAGGGACAACCCCATTATCAGTAGCAATGCGCCCATCGTCGCCATCCAGATCAGCGGACGACGATGCAGTGGCGTCTCGGACAGAGTCAGCGGTGTGGCCCCACGAGGGATGGGTGTACGCGGCATGACGGCTCATCGTAGTGCTGGCGTGCTCGGCATTATATACGGCCTCATCACTGCTTCGGATAGCGCCGGTGGGGGCCATTGCGGGATTGCTTCAGGTCCAATAACGGGCGGTTTATGGGATACTCCCGAATCGCCTTTATTCAGCCAACATAGACGCCGCTTTTCCAGAGAGCACATTGCCGATTATGTCCAGCGAACTATTAGACGACCTGCGCGCGCGCGATCTGATTTTCCAGATTGCGGGTGAGGATGCGATCGCGGAGTGGCTCTCCGCAGAGCCGCGCACCCTCTACTGTGGCTTTGATCCCACTGCGGACAGTCTTCACATTGGTTCGCTGGTCCCGCTTCTCGTGCTGAGACGTTTTCAGGAGGCCGGTCACCGCCCCATAGCGTTGGTGGGCGGCGCTACCGGTCTGATCGGTGACCCGAGTTTCAAGGCTGCCGAGCGACAGCTGAATACGCCCGAGGTCGTGGAGAGCTGGGTAGAGAAAATACGCGAGCAAGTCAGCCAATTCATAGATTTCGAGGGGCAACGACCGGCGCTGGTCGTCAATAATCTGGATTGGACAGCCAATGTCGATGTGCTCGATTTTCTCCGCGACGTCGGCAAGCATTTCTCGGTGAATAACATGATCGGTAAAGAGTCGGTCCGGCAGCGGCTCGACCGCGAGGGTGCCGGCATCAGCTTCACCGAGTTCAGCTATATGATCCTGCAGTCCTTCGATTTTTCAGAGCTTTACCGGTTGCATAGTTGTGGCCTGCAGATCGGGGGTTCCGATCAGTGGGGCAACATTACCGGCGGCATCGATCTGACTCGTCGTCTTCACGGTGCTCAGGTTTTTGGGTTAACGCTGCCTCTCGTGACCAAAGCCGATGGCACCAAATTCGGCAAAACCGAATCGGGCACCATTTGGCTCGACGCCAATCGCACCTCGCCCTATGCCTTTTATCAATTCTGGTTGGGGACGGCAGATGCAGATGTCTACCGCTTTCTCCGCTACTTTACCTTCCTACCCATTGATGAGATCGCGGCGATTGAGCAGGCCGACGCAGAGCGCGCGGGCCGGCCCGAGGCACAGCAGATCTTGGCGCGTGAGGTAACCCGTCTGGTGCATGGTAAAGCTGGACTGTCTGCGGCCGAACGCATCACAGAGGCGCTGTTCTCCGGGGATCCGAGCGCGTTGGGCGAGGCGGATCTTGAGCAGTTGGCCATGGATGGACTGCCTGCTGAGCGGATCAGTCTGGGCGACGTGCCTCCAACATTCACTCAGCTGTTGGCGCAGGTGGGCGTCGCGGCGGGCAAGCAAATCAAAGACGCGCTGGCGAGAGAGGCCATCCTGGTCAATGGACAGCCTGTGACAGGAGGGCCAACGGTGACCTGTGAGGAGGCCCTGGCGCCGCAGCGGGCGCTTCATGGCCGGTTCTTCCTCGTACGCTTTGGCAAAAAGAAATATCATCTGCTCATCGACGGCACCTGAAGCTGCCGCATAGTGAACCATCCCGATAAGGCATCCCGTGATGCATGAGAGAGAAACTGCTTCGTGACTGAGCATCGCTTGCGTCACCTGGATACGGGTCAGGAGTTCGTGCTGGTCGGGCAAATGTTTATTGGCAGGGATGCCAGTTGCGACATCACTCTAGAAGATCCCGAAATCTCTCGACGTCATGCGGTGATCAGCGTGACCGAGGAAGGTGTGGTGATCGCCGATAACGATTCCACCAATGGACTGTTGGTGGGAGGGCGGTCGAGTCGTCATGCCACCCTCGCTCACGGGCAGGTGATACAGATTGGTGAGACACAGCTGTGTTTCCTCGAACGGGGCCGCTCTGGTGATCCCACCATCGCGATGTCGCGATCTGAGGCGCCCGCGTCCTTTGTAGTTGATCAGGGCGTTGGCGAGGATACGGCGTTTCGCGGCGGCTACGCGCCGCTTCCCGGGGATGAGCCCGATGAGGTTCGATCTCCTGCTGCGGTCGTTGCTGCAGACCCTGCGGACAGTGCTCTGCTGCAAAGATTGATCGCCCATCACGGGCTTACCGCTACCGAGACGCTCGCGGTGTTGATGCCGTTGGGACACGAGCGCGGTGGGCTACGCTCGCTGAGAGTGGCCAATGCGCCGGCATGGACCTTGGGTCGCAGCGCCGACTGTGACCTCGTTTTCGATGACCCCAGTATCTCGTTAGAGCACGCCCGGCTGATGCATGCCGAGGGTGGCTGGACCGTCGAAGACCTGAATTCAACCAACGGCACGCGTTGCCAGGGTGTGACGATACTCCGGACCAAACTGCAGCCGGGCGACGTCATCCAGTTGGGCAATTTGGTTTTGCTGTTTGATGTCATCGGTGTCTGATAGCCAGCCCTCTGATCTGGATTCCCATCTGCTGGCGCAGATTCAGACGGATTTATCCCTAGCCACGAGCTTATTGAGGGAGTTACCCCGCGGCGTCACCGTGTTTGGCAGTGCGCGAACCTCACCCGATGATGCTGCCTATCAGTGCGCTTGGCGTTTGGGAACTTGGCTGGGTCGCGCCGGTTTGCCCGTGCTAACTGGCGGTGGGCCCGGCATCATGGAAGCGGTGAATCGAGGGGCCCGTGAGGCGGATGGTATTTCGGTGGGGCTCAACATCGAACTGCCCTACGAGCAAACACCCAATCCGCACCTGACGCATCAGCTGCACTTCCACCATTTTTCGACCCGCAAGCTGATGCTTACCCGCTACTCCCGGGGGTTTGTCATTTTTCCCGGGGGGTTTGGCACCGCCGATGAACTGTTGGAGCTCTTGGTCGCCTTTCATACGGATCGTGAGGCCCGTCACCCCATGGTGTTGGTTGACAGCGCTTTTTGGCAAGGCTTGTTGACGTGGTTCACCGAACAGTTGGGGTCGCGGCAGTTGATCGACCTACACAACACTGATTTCATTGAAGTGGTAGACGACGAGCAGGCGGCGCTGGATGTGTTGCTGGGCGTCGAGGCCACAGCCGATCTGATGGGTCGATATCCGGAATAGCCGGCGTCTCAAGGGAAGTGCGAGTGAAGAATCTCTATCTGCTGCGACATGCGAAATCGAGCTGGGATGACAAATCTTTGACCGATATGGAGCGGCCATTGAATGCACGCGGGCGGCGTGATGCGCCGCGCATGGGTGCGGCACTGGGCGCTCGTCTGGCACCTATGACCTTCCACGTTAGCCCTGCCGAGCGGGTGCAGCAAACCTTTAACGCCCTGCAACAAAGCTGGGCAGGGCTTGAGCCGCAACATGGCGTCACGATAAGGACGCTGTATACCTTTGATTATCGACCCTTGCTCGGCTGGATCGCAGAGCAGCCCGACAGTTTGGAACACCTTGCCCTGGTCGGTCACAACCCGGCGTTTACTGAACTGATCAATTTCCTTGTTGGTCCCGGCACGCTGGACAATCTCCCCACAGCGGGTTGGGCAGAGCTCTCGATCCGGATCGAGAAGTGGTCGCAGGTATGCAATGCAAAGGGTAAGGGTGAGCTGGTCTATCACCTTTTTCCAAAGTCGCTGACCCAAAGCGATGGAGTCATTGACTGATGCTACCCGCGATCTTCGGTCTATCTGGGCCGCGCCTGACGGAAGACGAGCAGGCGTTTTTCAGGGACACAAACCCCGCGGGCTATATCCTTTTCGCCCGCAATCTCGATAACCCCCAACAACTGCGTGCCTTGACCGACGCTTTGCGCAATCTCGCTGGGCGAGACGATTTGCCGATCCTGATCGATCAGGAGGGAGGGCGCATTGCTCGCCTGGGGCCACCCCACTGGCGGGCGTGGCCCGCGGCCGCTGCATTGGCCGGCTTATCTGATTCGCCGGCGTCGACAGATCTGGATCGCGCGATCGCAAGAGTGCAGTGCAATTACGAGGCCCTGGGTCTGGAGCTGGCGGCAATGGGCATCAACGTCACCTGCGCGCCGGTGCTCGACGTGCCCCAGCCCGACGCTCACGACATCATCGGAGATCGCGCCTTTGCCAGCGCGCCGGAGATCGTGGCCAAACTGGGGCGGGCCTGTCTCGCTGGGTTACAGCTCGCGGGTGTGGCGGGCGTCATCAAGCACATCCCCGGTCACGGGCGGGCACTCAGTGATTCCCACGAATCGCTACCGAGGGTGATCGCGAGTGAGCGTGACTTGGCTGCCGACTGCGCACCCTTTATTGAGTTGGCAGATGCATCTATGGCCATGACGGCGCATGTCATCTACGAGGCATGGGACCCAGAGCATTGCGCGAGTGTCTCCGCGCGAGTGATTAGGGAGCAGATTCGCGGGCGCATGGGTTTTGACGGGCTACTGATCAGCGATGATCTGGATATGAAGGCGCTTTCTGGGGGTATAGCGGCGCGCGCCACGGCGGTGCTGGCCGCAGGGTGTGATATTGCGCTCAATTGCTGGGGTCGGCTCGATGATATGAAGTTGATCGCCGAGCAGGTGCCGGCCATGACGCCCGAGGCCGCCTCGCGCCTCACACGCGCCTGTGCGCGGCTCCATCTGACGCAGGCATCTTCTGCTTTGAGCGCACGGATCGACGCCTTAGTGGCGCGGCGGGAGTCGTTGGTCTGAATGACCGGGGGGTGCATTGCAGGGGCGATTCCCTACAATAGCGCCATGCGTGTAAACCTATTGGTCGTCTTTTTTCTCCCACTGCTGTCGTCTGTGATGGCAGGTTGTAATGCCTTAACGCCAAGCCGCGACGGTGGATCAGCCGCTGGCAGCGGTTGGCAGGCCTGTGAAGCCGAGCGACCCAAGGTGTGTACCATGATTTATGACCCGGTCTGTGCCCGGCAGAGCACGGGCGAGGTGGCTGAATATGCCTCACCCTGTAATGCCTGCGCCGATGTGACTGTGACCGCCTGGCACCCCGAAACCTGCGAGGATTAGTATGTCCCTGACCAATCGCATCTTGCTCGCCATGGTGGCGGGTATTGCCCTCGGTTCCCTGCTTGAGTGGCTCATGGGCGCGCTGGATCCCGCGGGCGGGCTACACGCGTTTATCGAGAACGGTTTGATACTCGGCTTGTTCGATGTGGTGGGCAGAGTCTTCATCGCGTCGCTGAAGCTGCTGGTCGTGCCGCTGGTCATGGTGTCGCTCATCTGTGGCATGAGCTCGCTCGGTGCCAGCGCTCGGATGGGTTCCATCGCGGGCCGCACCATCGGCCTGTATTTGTTCACTACCTGCGTGGCGGTCACGCTCGGCCTGACTGCAGCGCTGCTGATCGGCCCCGGCAAGGGCGTTGAGGCCATGGCTTCGACAGCCTTTGAGGCCAAAACGCCGCCCCCTCTGACCGATACGCTAGTAAACATCTTCCCGAGCAACCCCTTCAAAGCGATGGCGGAAGGCCAGATGCTCCAAGTGATTGTGTTTGCCCTGCTGGTGGGGTTTGCCCTGACCCGGGCGGGGGATGCAGGGGAGCGGATAGCGAACTGGTTCCGCGACATGGAAGTGATCGTGATGAAGATGGTGGGCATCCTCATCGAGCTCGCGCCTTATGGCGTGTTCGCGCTGCTGACCAAGCTGTTTGCGACGATGGGTTTTGGCACCATTATTGATCTGGCCGCTTACTTCTTCACCTTGCTTGGCGTGCTCCTGTTCCATGGTCTGGTGGTGTACACGAGCCTGCTCAGAACCTTGACTGGCCTGAGCCCCGTGGTGTTGTTGCAGAAGATGCGCCGGGTGTGGGCCTTTGCCTTCTCGACCGCGTCCTCTGGCGCCACGCTGCCGATCACCTTGCGCACGGTGGAGAAGCGCCTGGGTGTGAGTAAAAGCGTTGCCGGCTTTTCGGTGCCGCTGGGTGCGACCATCAACATGGATGGCACCGCGATCATGCAGGGAGTGGCCACCGTCTTCATCGCTCAGGTCTACGGCGTGGATCTGACCAGTGGGCAAATCCTGATGGTGGTCTTGACCGCGACCCTCGCATCGATCGGTACTGCAGCGGTACCCGGTGTCGGGCTCATTACGCTGGCACTGGTGCTGCAGCAGGCGGGTCTGCCCGTGGAGGGGGTTGCCCTGATTATCGGCGTGGACCGCTTCCTCGACATGGTGCGCACCATGGTGAATGTCACAGGGGATGCCACCGTGGCCACGATCGTCGCGCATCAGGAAGGCCAGCTCGATCACGATATCTATCTTGATCCCAACGCTGATCACGACGGTGACCTAAAGGAACCCCAAACAACAGGAGCAGCCGCATGAGCCTGAAAGTACAGGTCGTGCCGGTCACGCAGTACCAACAGAACTGCTCGGTCATTCAGTGTCAGGCGACGGGCCTGGCCGCCATCGTGGACCCGGGTGGTGATATTGAGCGCATCGAGTCGGCCATCACAAAAATGGACGCCACCGTAGAGAAAATTCTGCTTACCCATGGGCACATGGATCACTGCGCCGCAGCCGATGTGCTGCGCCAGAAGCTGACGGTGCCGATGGAGGGCCCGCAGCGGGGTGACAGCTTCTGGATCGACAAGCTTCCGGAGTGGTGCGAGATGGCAGGCTTTCCGCGGGCAGAACCCTTCACGCCGGACCGCTGGCTCGAGGACGGCGACACGGTCACCGTGGGCGAGCAGACGCTGGAGGTGATCCACTGCCCGGGACACACCCCAGGGCATGTGGTGTTCTTGCATCGGGAAACACAGCTCGCCTGGGTAGGCGACGTAATCTTTGCCGGGTCGATCGGCCGCACGGACTTCCCCATGGG